>NZ_VNXE01000036.1:0-14155 GCF_009820115.1 Escherichia sp. HH41S | reverse complement strand
ACGTAATTTTATTACAAAAGGCGACAACTACCTTGAAAAACGCCGTTACTCACCGATCTCCTTCACGGTAATACGCAGTCCATACAGCATATTGCCCGTAAACTGGACCAGAGTCCTTCAGTAATAGCAAGATGGAGACCTAGATTGTCCAAAATATCGCGTGTAGATATCTGGGTATTGATGTGGAGAGCATAACCCTATTTGAGAGAGTGGTGAAATACGGAATTTTGTTGTTTGCGTGCCTTTTTAGCTAATTTTTTTGAGGCGTGATTTCATAATATGGTATTGCCTTATTTTGGAAGTGTGATTCTGGTTGGTGAGTGGATGTGTGGGCAGATCATCACGGCAGACGGCAACTATGCGCTGGGGTGTTAGCTGGTTGACCTGTCCCTGAACGGAAAATAAGCCGGGAAACAGATACTAGATGTGATCACGGACAGTAATGAACTGTGTATGACAGAGGCATAGCTGACGAAGGCTGAGATTTACATCAGTACAGATTACTTCCGTGAAGGATAAGACTGCCACTTAGCAGTTTTTTGTGTCAACCAAAACACCGTCAGTGAAGGGGGATTTCGATGGTTGGGTGTGGATGTGGTGATTACCATGCCAGAGGCACAGCAGCAGATTGAGTTAAGAACGGATGCACCAGCAGAGCTGGAGGTACCTGCCAGCTACCGGGGAAACCTGCAGATAGCGCTGCGGGTGGAGGACTGAGAATTCATCTCCGACAACAGATGCAATACATCCGTGACTCCGGAACGGGTCATATTGGTAAAGGGATTTACCATATTTTTAAACGGGAATAACGCAAAGCTATTCTGAGCTAAACACAGTTTTTAATGAAATGTGGTTATTTAAATGAATCCGCAGGGGATTGTTTTGCGGTGATTCCGTAAAAATAAGGATTACCGATTTCAGTTTATTATTTATGAAATACCGAGGAATTTCTTTTATTAAAAAAAGACTCTGATTGCACTTGTTGTGGCTGCATCTGCTGTATCTGGTATGTCGCTTGCCTAGACGAATAGTGATTTCAATGGTTCGGTTGATATTGGTGGTACTGAAAATGAATATCGTCAGAAATGGTCATGGACAGTCGGCGGTGATATTAATGGATTTCAAAATTCATTAACGGAACTGACTGACAATGGAACCAAACTAATTCTTCAGAGTAACGGGTGATTAGTTGCCCACGGCAGGGACGCCGGAATGAACTTCTGGTGCAGTAGATTGTGTGCGCCCGTCTACTGCAGGCCAGATAATAGACACGAATTTGGTTTGTTCCCCGCCATCGCCCCGGCACGTAATGTTCGCAGGTCGGGGCGTAAGGGAGACACAGAAGGCAGACTTCATCTCCGGGGAAACGGAGAATGATCGTTCTGTAAGTACGTTAATCAAGAATGGAAAGGAATAAATGAACATGAAAACTCAGATGGCAGTGGCAGCAGCGATGGTGATGGGACTGATATCTGGCGGCACTATGGCGGGTACTGTCACCTTCACCGGCACCGTCTCAGATGCGCCCTGCAATATCGCGTCGGAGTCGATGGATCAGACTGTTCCCTTCGGATTGGTCAGTAAATCCTACCTGAACGCTAATAACGAGGTGATGAGAACTTTTAATATCAAGTTGGAACAGTGTGACACCACTGTCCTGAAGACAGCCTCCATTACCTTCTACGGCCCGAACAACGCTACTGGTGCTGAGCTGAAAACCAATGGTGTGGCGAAAAACGTGGCAGTTCGTCTGGCATCTGTTGGTGGGAATAACATCACACTGGGTACGGCGGTCGAATCACCGATTCTGGATAATACCAATATTCTGAGGTTTGTGGCCTATGCCAAAAAAGCTGCGGGTGCTGCTGGTGATGTAACTGAAGGGGAATTCAGTTCTGTCGCGGATTTCCGCATGTCCTACAAGTAAGACCCGGCCCCGTTAGGCGGATAGAAATATCCGCCTTTCCTGACAGATGGTAGCTCAGGAAAAGCCGGAGTAACGCTTTCACGGAGGAACTGATGTTATCCATTTCGCATTGTCGCAGTTCGCTTTTTTTGCTGTCAGTCGTTGTATGGAGCGGCAGCGCTGGTGCCAGCGGCCTTGAAGCTAATCCTCACAATGGTCGCGCCATTCTGACTGGTACGGTGGTCGCCTCTGCCTGCACAATCGCGCTGGAAGATGCGTGGCAGACGGTAGATATGGGGGTATTGTCCGCTCGGGAGCTAAAAAAAACCGGGGAAGGACAACAACGTAAGATAAGCCTTCATTTACGGTCCTGTTCGCTGGAGCAGCAGTCTGCGGAGAAAATGCAGCCAGCGGTCCGGGTGATGTTTGACGGGCCGTTCCGTGATGATCCAACGCTGTTTGCAGTGGGAGGCAGCGCCCGGGGGGTGGCACTGAAAATCCGGGACAGGAACGGCAATCAAGTCCGGTCTAGGGAAAGTTTACCGCCCGTACCTGTTTATGGCAACGAGCAGAAACTAAATTACTGGCTACAGGTGGTACCTGACAGAACTCCGCTTTTAGCCGGTGATTTTTACGCTGCAATTCGCTTTGTCCTGAATTATGAGTAAGACCCTACAGGTTATTTTTTCTGGGACAGAACGGTTCCAATCCCGGTAAAGGGAATAAGGAAAACGACGTTGATACAGGGGAGTAAATATAAAATGGTGAACAAGCAACCTGACTGGTTTGTTCTCGGTCCGCTAACATTATTTATTTTACTGGCAGTAACAACTCTCATAAGCAGGCATGCTGTTGCCATAGAATTTAATACCGAAATTCTGGACACGGAAGACAAGAAGAATATCGATCTGAAACAGTTTTCTCAGTCCGGGTATATTATGCCGGGCGATTATATTATGACACCAGTGGTGAATGGTGAGGAAATTACCCGTGAAATACCGGTGAGAGTGTATTCGCGCAAGGAAAACGGACAGACGGATATATGTATCAGCCCGGAGTTGCTGGAACGTATTGGTCTGACCGGAAAAAGTCTGCGACAGATCGGGCGCTGGCATGAAGGGGACTGCGCTGATTTCAGTGCACTGAAGGGGGTGAAAATTTCGGCGGATTTAGCCACCACCCGTCTGAATATTTCCGTACCTCAGATGTACCTTGAGTATATGGATTCGGGCTGGCTGCCGCCATCGCGCTGGGATGACGGGGTCCCAGGACTGCTGATGGATTACAACACCAGTGCCACCGTGACCAAACCCGGTAAGGGACCACAGAGCCAGTCAGTCTGGATTAACGGGACTTTGGGGGCAAACTATGACGCCTGGCGTCTGCGTGGTGATTACCAAGGGATGTATAATCGTACAACAGGTCGGAAAGACAGCCAGCAGCAGGCATTCGACTTGAGCCGGGTCTATCTCTACAGGGCCATCAAATCCCTTCAGGCCAGCCTGACGCTTGGTGAGCATAACTTCACCTCTGATATGTTCAGCGGCTGGAACTACATCGGAGTAGGTCTTGCCAGTGATGAGAGACAACTGCCACCAAGACTGCGTGGATATGCCCCGCAAATTAGCGGAACCGCCGATACCAACGCCCGGGTCACCGTCTCCCAGCAGGGACGGGTACTATATGACAGTACGGTACCCGCGGGGCCGTTCACCATTCAGGATATAGACAGTAATGTGCGCGGGACGCTGGATGTGAAAATCACGGAGCAGGATGGGCGGGTGAAAACCTCCCTGGTGAACGCAGCCTACGTTCCGTATCTGACTCGGCCGGGGCAGATACGCTACAAACTGGTGTCTGGACGATCAAGACATGGTTTTCATCGTACAGAAGGCCCGGTATTCGGGTCCGGAGAGCTGTCGTGGGGGCTGAATAACCGCTGGTCCCTGTATGGTGGCGGAGTGGTCGCCGGGAATTACAACGCGCTGGCATTGGGTGCAGGCGTGGATCTACTGCAACTGGGAACCCTGTCAGCAGACGTGACGCAGTCCTTCGCCCGTTTCGATAACCAGGATGACCAGCAGGGTAAATCTTGGCGTCTAAATTACTCCAAACGATTTGATGAACTGGACACAGATGTCACCTTTGCCGGATACCGCTTCAGCGAGCGGGGATATATGACTATGCAGCAGTACCTGGATGATCGGTACCGGAATGTCAGAGATGGTCGAAGTAAAGAAATGTACACCGTTTCACTGAACAAAAACTTTCCGGACCAGCAGTTATCCTTGGGGTTGTCCCTGAACCATCAGACTTACTGGGACCGAGGAGAGAGTACCTATTACAGTCTGCAAGCTTACCGATATTTCTCGGCATTCGGTTTTGATAACCTGTCGCTGGGCATTACTGCAAGCCGTTCTCGCTATGCAGAAACCGACAAAATGAACGATGAGATTGCCTTGCGACTGTCCGTGCCATGGAGTAACGGAACGGCGAACTATAACGTCAGTAGCAGTGGTAACCGTTACGCCCAGACAATCGGCTATAACGGACGTACCGGCGTGGCGGACAGCTACAACGTCACAGTCGGGATGAATCATGGTGGCTGTGAACGTAACCGGGGGCAGTTCAGCGGGTATTACAGTCACACAGGCGATATTGCGCGAACCTCCTTCAATATGACTGCGGTACAGGGTAGTTACCTGTCTGTCGGTCTGTCGGTCGATGGTGGTTCCACCCTGACCGCCGGCGGCGGTGCGCTGCACGCTGGCGGTTATAACGGTGGCACCCGCCTGATGGTGGACACCGACGGCGTGGCAGACGTGCCGGTGGACGGAGGTCGAGTGCACACCAACAGTTGGGGTGTCGGGGTGGTGACCGATATCAGCAGTTACTACCGGAATTCGACGGCGATTGATCTTAATCAACTGACGGATGATGTGGAAGCCCGGGGATCCGTGGTGGAATCCGCACTAACGGAGGGCGCCATTGGCTACCGGAAGTTTGACGTGCTGAAAGGACAGCGCTTGTTTGCTGTGCTGAAGATGCGGGACGGTGGTGCACCACCATTTGGTGCTAGCGTCAGAAACCTTAAGGGCCGGGAACTGGGCATTGTCAGTGATGGCGGGGTGGCTTGGATCAGTGGTGTACAAAACGGAGAACGTCTGTCAGTGGTGTGGAGTGGCAATCGGTGTGAGGCTGTTATTCCACAAAACGTGGAGCAGTTGTCCCAGCTTTTATTACCCTGCGAAGTGGTCGCGGAAATGAAAAATGTCCCGGACAGTCTGCCCCGGGGGAAATAAGGAAAAATCATGCAGAAAACAATCTCGTTAATTCCTGTCGTACATAGCATCCTGTCGGGCATCCTTCTTCTTCCGGCAGTATCGCAGGCTGCAATTTCGCTGGACAGAACCCGGGTGATTTTCGACGGTGAACAGACATCAATGACGCTCAGTATCAGTAATGAGAACAAGCAACTGCCTTATCTGGCGCAGAGCTGGCTGGAGGATGCGGATGGGAAGAAAATTACCACCGGTGCACTGGTGGTCACCCCACCGCTTCAACGCCTTGAACCGGGTAAAAAGAGTCTGATACGTATTCAGGCCACGGCTGGAGCCCGTCTGCTGCCTCAGGATCGGGAATCCCTGTTTTACTTCAGCCTGCGGGAAATCCCGCCTAAAAGTGAAAAACCCAATGTGCTGCAGATAGCCCTGCAGACCCGGGTGAAACTGTTTTATCGTCCGGCGAATGTGAAAGCGAAGCCCGGAGAAATCTGGCAGGAAAAGCTGGTGCTGCATAAGGTGCTCGGCGGATACCGTATTGAGAACCCGACCCCGTACTATATCACCATCATCGGGATGGGGAATACGAAGAAAGAGGCTGAAACCGCCCCGTTTGAGGCAGTGATGGTGAGCCCGAAAAGCAGTGAACTGGTGAAGGTCGCCCAGGGAAATACGCCGCACCTGACGTACATCAACGATTATGGTGGTCGGCCGGTATTGTCGTTCAGCTGCGCAGGCAGCCAGTGTACCGCCGTTCCGGGAACGAAACGGTAAACATTACCATCAGGGGGCGGAGACGTGATGAACAGAACAGTGACGGGTATTCTGGTCGGTATTCTTGCCGGCATATGCGGCATCAGCTCAGCAGGAGCGGATGAGGTGGTACCCGATTTACATGATGGCTGGCTTACCCACATGGTATCACCCCAGGAAGGTCGGCGCCTGCTCGATACGGTCCCGGCAAACAAAGGGGAACTGTGGGTCTCCGGAGGGATAAGTACCGCCCCCTGCGTACTAGGACCGGCAGAGCAACGTGGAGACCGTGTCCGTATTGCGCTGAATGGCTGTGATGAGGGTGAGACGCAGACGGGATCGACCAGGCTGCCTGCCAGGATTGCGTGGAGGACAACAGGCATGCCTGAACTGGTCAGGTACTCGTCATCCATAATCCCGGGACTGGAGCGTCATCTTACTCTGACAGTGGATCCGAACCGTGCGGTTTCCTTGCTGCATCTGGTGATTAGTTATGAGTAAAGAGACGGGAGGAGCAATGGAAAGTGACAAAAAATGGTACCAAGCACTCAGGCTGCTGTTCATCTTTGCCGTGGCCATTATCTGGTTGGTGATGCTGATTATCTTTGGGATGCTGCTGGCTACCGACGGCCGGGCGGCCAACAGTGACGGCAGTATTGACATCCGGTTCCGGGGGACGCTGTCTGCGGGAGCCTGTGTTCTGGACCCCGTTTCGGAGAACATTAATATAACGTTCCCGGATGTGACCGGGAAGTTTTTTCACCTTTATGAAAAAGGACCGGAAAGACGTTTTCAGTTGCGGCTGACGGAGTGTGACCTTGGTCGGAGCGTGAAGGTTCAGTTTAGCGGGCCCGGTGCCACGGCCCCGGGCCTGGAAGGGACTCTGAAACTAACCAGTCCGCAGGAGGGGCTGGAAAACGACTTGGGGATACAACTGACGGAGTATGTGGACAGCCAGCCGAAAAACTTGATGCTGAGCGGCGGGGGTGTCAGGGGGACAACGAAGGTTCTGACCCAGAATACAGAAATACTGACGTTCGGGGCCTGGCTGAAGCCGTCTACGGCGGTACGCAATGGTGGCAGAGTGACCCCGGGAGAATACCGGGCCGTGGCGACATTTGATCTGATATATGACTGAGACCGGAGGAGTCATCATGCAGAAGTTAAGGATTCACCACGGGGTACTGCTGCTCAGCCTGTCGCTGGCACAGGGGGGCAGTCAGGCGGCAGCCCCCCTGAGTATCCCGATTACGGTAAAAGCCACCGTTGTGATCCCCCCCTGCACGCTGAACGGGGGGCAGGCACTGGATGTGGGTTTTGGGGAGGTGATGATACGGGATGTGAATCAGAAACGACGACCTGAGCGGCGGACGGTGACAAAGCGAATCACCGTCACCTGTCCGGTGGCGGTCACCAGTGCCAATGACCTGAAGGTGATGATGAGCGGGCCCCGGGCAACGGCGGGGGATTACGTGCTGACCACAACGGGGACCGGAAAGGGAGCCGGGATAGCGCTGTATCGGGGTGACACCACCACAACCACGCTGCCGCTGAACCAAGCGGTGCCGCTGTCGGGGCTGGGGAGCGTAAGCGGTTACACCGGACAGATGTCATTTACCGCGATGGTGGTGAAGGCCGGGGCGGCGGATGTGACGGAAGGGGAATTCAGCGCAACCGCGACACTGCTTCTGAAACAACAATAATGATGAGTTCAGGGACCTATATTATGGATAAATCAAAATATGACTTAGTTTCCGCCAAACGGAATCATGCTTCAGTTTTAATAGTGTTGGTAGTCGGCATATTTACTGCCCCCCATGGAGTCTGTTATCTCAGAGCAGGGATTACAGGGACAGGCATTTCATCATCTGTTTCAGCTTCTGGTAATGGGGATACAGGAGATGTTGTCATTAATATACCTGACACTTCACAATATGCCAGTGGGGCTAGTGTTTATACTTGGAGTGATGGCAAAGCGTGTGACCCTGTTAATATTAATAAGCATGAGTACTATGGTTCTGCAGGGGTATTATACAAGTATATAACTTTAAATGGTGTGAACTATGAAGTTTCCTGGACTCCAGTGACTTATGCTGAGTTTGGAAAACTTAATATTAGTGATTATATTGATTTTAGATCATGGACTCATGCTGGTTCATATCTTTTATGTACATCTTTTGATGGTTCTTGGGTTGCAAAATCAATTTATACGCCTGCACTAAGAGGTACTGTAAACTTACCAAGTAATCTATCACCAGGTACTTATGTTGCTAATACTCATTATTATATTGGCGCATATCACTTTGCAACTTCAGACTATGATAATCAGGTTGTTGTTGATGGGCTTATTTCTAATTCTTGGTCAAGGCTTGCCCGGGTGGATGTACCTGTGACTATTACATATGCTGCTAAATGCTGGTATTCAGGTGATCTTGATTATGACTACAATACCATAACCATGGATAAGGTATCTGGAGCTCGCTTGGAAAAGAGCCTAGTTATAAATTGCAGTGCAAGTACCAATGCACAGATTGTTATTCAACCCACAAAACCACCATCGGGCAGCTATGGTGGAAGTGCAACAGCACTGGGGATGGGTAATCATCTTGATGCTCTGATTGATTTTGATGGGATTAAAAGTGGAAGTTCTGTTCCTCTGCAAAGAGGAAGTAATATCTTTAAGGTGTCCAGTACATTGAAAAATGTAAATAGATATCCTGTGGAGGGGAGTTATCAGGGAGGGGGGACAGTGCTGATTACTTTTCTCTAATTATTAATTAAGATTTCACGGTGATCGTTGATGAAGCGGTACTTCAGTCGGGCTCCCTTGCAAGGTACCGCGCTGCCTTTTTCAGAATATCCCGTTCTTCCTCAGTACGTTTAAGCTGCGCTTTAAGCCTGAGAATCTCCGTCCGCGCATCCAGTAAATCCTGCGCCTGATGCTCGCTGTTATCCGGTCTGACTGACCGGACCCACTTATAAAGGCTGTGAGCCGATACGCCGAGGCGTTCAGAAACATCGGCAACGGAATAGCCCCGTTCAGTAACCTGACGGACAGCTTCTTCCTTAAACTCTGGGGTAAATCGTGGTGTACCCATAGACTCCTCCTATGCTCAAACTATAGGGCAGATTTGTCTACGGGCTTGGGGGCACTCCATCAGGCTGCATAAGTTGTCCAGGATCTGGGGCGCAGTTCATTTTTAATGGACACTATCGTATGAAACACCGGACCTGGATCACTGAAGCTTTACGTCTTCACTTTGAAGAACATTTACCCCGGGTTGTGGCCGGGCGTCGCCTGGGTGTACCAAAATCAACAGTTTGTAGTATGTTCGTGCGCTTTCGGAGAGCTGGCCTTTCGTGGCCTTTGCCCGCAGGCATGTCGGAGCAGGAACTTGATGCCTGCCTTTACGGACAATTTTCCACGGTACCAGTCGTACGTCCTGAAAGCACCGTTATATCCGAAGCCCCCGTGGTAAAAAAACGTCCCCGGCGGCCCTAATGCCGATCAGTTAAGGATCAGTTGACCGATCCAGTGGCTGTGTAAGAATCCGGAAACGCTCACTCGTTTCCGGATTTTTTTATGCACATTGGACAGGCTCTTGATCTGGTATCCCGTTACGATTCTCTGCGTAACCCACTGACTTCTCTGGGGGATCACCTCGACCCCGAACTCATCTCTCGTTGCCTTGCCGAATCAGGTACTGTAACGCTACGCAAGCGCCGTCTTCCCCTCGAAATGATGGTCTGGTGTATTGTTGGCATGGCGCTTGAGCGTAAAGAACCTCTTCATCAGATTGTGAATCGCCTGGACATCATGCTGCCGGGCAATCGCCCCTTCGTTGCCCCCAGTGCCGTTATTCAGGCCCGCCAGCGCCTGGGAAGTGAGGCTGTCCGCCGCGTGTTCACGAAAACAGCGCAGCTCTGGCATAACGCCACGCCGCATCCGCACTGGTGCGGCCTGACCCTGCTGGCCATCGATGGTGTGTTCTGGTGCACACCGGATACACCAGAGAACGATGCAGCCTTCCCTCGCCAGACACATGCCGGGACCCCGGCGCTCTACCCGCAGGTCAAAATGGTCTGCCAGATGGAACTGACCAGCCATCTGCTGACGGCTGCAGCCTTCGGCACGATGAAGAACAGCGAAAATGAGCTTGCTGAGCAACTTATAGAACAAACCGGCGATAACACTCTGACGTTAATGGATAAAGGTTATTACTCACTGGGATTGTTAAATGCCTGGAGCCTGGCGGGAGAACACCGCCACTGGATGATCCCTCTCAGAAAGGGAGCGCAATATGAAGAGATCAGAAAACTGGGTAAAGGCGATCATCTGGTGAAGCTGAAAACCAGCCCGCAGGCACGAAAAAAGTGGCCGGGACTGGGAAATGAGGTGACAGCCCGCCTGCTGACCGTGACGCGCAAAGGAAAAGTCTGCCATCTGCTGACGTCGATGACGGACGCCATGCGCTTCCCCGGAGGAGAAATGGCGGATCTGTACAGTCATCGCTGGGAAATCGAACTGGGATACAGGGAGATAAAATAGACGATGCAACTGAGCAGGCTGACGCTGAGAAGTAAAAAGCCTGAGCTTGTGGAGCAAGAGCTGTGGGGTGTCTTACTGGCTTATAATCTGGTGAGATATCAGATGATTAAAATGGCGGAACATCTGAAAGGTTACTGGCCAAATCAACTGAGCTTCTCAGAATCATGCGGAATGGTGATGAGAATGCTGATGACATTGCAGGGCGCTTCACCGGGACGTATACCGGAGCTGATGCGCGATCTTGCAAGTATGGGACAACTTGTGAAATTACCGACAAGAAGGGAAAGGGCCTTCCCGAGAGTGGTAAAGGAGAGGCCCTGGAAATACCCCACAGCCCCGAAAAAGAGCCAGTCAGTTGCTTAACTGACTGGCATTACCCCGGCGGCCCAACTTCCCTTATGAGTTCAAAAGCAGTCACTGTCCCCAAGAGCCTGTGTGGTGCGTATTACCATGAAGGAGATCGGTGAGTAACTATCCTGACACAAAGGGGTCCCCGTTCATGAAAATACGCAGGTGTGCCGCATTAGCTAAAAAAACAGTTTTGTTTTTTTGTAAAGTTACTATAAAAACCAAATAAGCTCTGCTATTACCAATGATTGTTCAATATAATATTTTACCATGAATCATGAAATTGTTGTTAAGAGGTGGGCGGATATCAATAGCGAAAGAAACGTTCTTTATTTTGCCTATGACAGAACAATCCAACCGGCATTGAAACTACAGACTCAGATGCCCAAGAAAAATGTATACAAATGGTGTTTGTGTGGGGTTGGATGATGATCGGGATACACTTCTGAAGGCGAGGTGTATTAATCCTTCAGATTCAGCTTCATCCGTAGAAATAATCGTCCCAAAAAGGTAATGCAGAAATCGTATTAAAGAAATCTTGATACCCCCTCAGTCAGGGTAACACATAAGTTACAACAAAATATTTAATTCAAAGGGTGTGCCATATGAGCACTATGGGAGCAATGCAGGTTATTTTCGTCGCTCTGCGAAATTTAGCATCACCGATTTGATAAAATGTTGCTGTTCCTGTTTTAGAGATCAGAACTCTGGCAAATGAGTAACAGCAAATTGATAGTTGAGTTTTCATCTTAATATATCTGCGTCTCCGGATATAGAGCAAGTGGACAAAGGAATTTCCCGTTTTTTTAACGAGAATAGCGCAAAATTATTTTGAGTTAAATAACCATTAAAACAATGGCATCGGTGGGTACGATACCCCAGAAAGAAGACTACCACTTTCAGTTAACATCAAGGAACCTATTTTATGAAAAAAACTCTGATAGCACTGGCAGTAGCTGTTTTCGCGACATCTGGCACTGCAATTGCTGCGCTTGGTGCGTTTAGCCCTAGCAATACCAATAACACCATTACCTTCGGAGGAAGTATTACTCCAGACCATCAAGATTACAACGTGTGGACTTGGGCTGTAGGGCAGGGGTATGAAAATTTCAACAATAAAATTAGTGAATTAACAAATGATGAAAAGAATCTAACTATTACCGCTAATGAGAATATGCCACTTCTGGTTGGTAAGTTTTTGAATGCCTCTATTGGTAACTCGAATAAATCATTGTCTCCCCAAATTACATTTTTCGATTCAAAAGGACGTATTACGCCTCAGTGGGAAGGCTCCAATGGTATTGGGCAGTTGACTCTAACCGTCAATAATGCAGAGCAAGAAGAAATTGGTTCTGCAAATATTGGTATTACAGCAATTGCTCCAACTGTTTGGGGAAATGCAGATGGAACTGGAAACCTGAGTCAGGCCTATATAACAGGGGATTATAATGGCGGGCCATTTTATGGTTCAACTGGTCAGTTTGGCGGGGAAAGTATCTCAACCACTGTGTCGGACAATATTATGAGCGACTTTGGGGGATTAACCTTTGCGGATTTGCGCGCTTTGGTAAATTCTAGCCCAAACCTTGGCATGATGACTCCATCAAGCCCCAATACTGTCGACACAACTGGCGGTGCATTTACTACTTCAGATCACGTATATGCAGGTTCTTATGCATTAGGCATTCGTAATGGACAAAGCATCAGCATTACATTTGCCTCTCCGGTTACTAACGAAACTCATTGGAAGGCACCACTGACGATGCAGATTTCCTATGGTTAACCACAATATAGCCTCCCTCTTGGGGAGGCAATAAAAGAATTTATAATAATAAATTCTTTTATTGTTATTCCTAAACCACCTCCTGAGGAGGTGGTCTTTTACTCTGTCATTCTTTTGGTAGCTTTATTTTATTCGGTAGCGTCACATGCAGATATTCTCGATGGTGGTGAAATTCAGTTTAACGGGCAACCTTTCGCCATAAAGGAAGGCAAAGTCGGACAGGGAAATGAAAGTCTGGAAGTTAAGCAGAGCCGTAGCGTTCGTGACGGTAGGCAGGTAATTCCGGTTGCACTGTTGGCGTTGACTGTGGTGCTGAGAATTAAGATAAAATCAACCACCAGCCAGACTGAGCAAAGGCACACCGTAAATACCATAATTAGGCAATATTTTTAAAAATTAAGCAATGTTGTCAATGTTGTTGGTGGGTACGATACCCCAGAAAGAAGACTACCACTTTCAGTTAACATCAAGGAACCTATTTTATGAAAAAAACTCTGATAGCACTGGCAGTAGCTGTTTTCGCGACATCTGGCACTGCAATTGCTGCGCTTGGTGCGTTTAGCCCTAGCAATACCAATAACACCATTACCTTCGGAGGAAGTATTACTCCAGACCATCAAGATTACAACGTGTGGACTTGGGCTGTAGGGCAGGGGTATGAAAATTTCAACAATAAAATTAGTGAATTAACAAATGATGAAAAGAATCTAACTATTACCGCTAATGAGAATATGCCACTTCTGGTTGGTAAAACCTTGACACCTTTCGAAGGCACCCCGGGTATTTCTCCACAAATTGAATTTTTAGATTCAAAAGGTCCTTTGCTTATTATGTGGGCAAACGATAATGCTGAAGGCTCTATGACATTAACTGTCAACGATACACAACAGCGAGAAATTGGTTCAATGACATTAAATGTCACTGCATTAGCTCCGGTTGCCTGGGCTAAAAAAGATGCCAGCACAGGTGTATCAATTCGATATTTAAATAATTTTAGTGGCTCATTCATAGGTTCTACAGGTGGATTTAACTCCCCTCCGAGTTTCGCACAGGTAGACGATATTTCTACTGCTTTTGGGGCTCCCTCACTCGCAGAGATGCAGCGTCAGCTCAAATCTTATCCGGGTCTTAGTAATATTGCTGATGACACAACTGATTTAGTAGCTCCATCTAGTAATAACTATGCCAGTGTAGGTTGGATATATACAGGTGCTTATGCATTAGGCATTCGTGACGGACAAAGCATCAGTATTACGTTTGCCTCTCCGGTTACTAACGAAACTCAATGGAAAGCACCACTAATGATACAGATTTCCTATGATTAATTGATATTGATTACCCCACAGAAGAACTGTCTCTTATCAAGCTCGCGACGAAAGGGAAGCCGCGGGGTTACGCTGTAGTTTACCACTACTTGTTTCTGCTGAGTGTCAGAGCAACTGGAGCTTATCAGCAGCACCTTTAAGGTTATCGAAACACAACGTCCGAAACAGGCCTGTTGCCGGTGCGACCATATCGTGCAGGCACCAGTACCT
>NZ_VNXE01000050.1:0-14945 GCF_009820115.1 Escherichia sp. HH41S | reverse complement strand
TCGTCCCATTTCAGGGCGTCTTCACCGAGGTTAGTCACCGTATCAGTCAGGTTAGTGATATTGGTGGTGTTAGTCGCCACGTTATCGTTAGTGGTTTTCAGCTGAGAACCGTTAACGGCGTCGGTGCTGGTGTCAGAGAGCTCGCCAGCGGTGACGTTAGTGATTTTGTTGGTGGCGTTGGTGCCGTGTGCAGCGGTGAATGCGCCTGCGGCATCGTCCCATTTCAGGGCGTCTTCACCGAGGTTAGTCACCGTATCAGTCAGGTTAGTGATGTTGGTGGTGTTAGTCGCCACGTTATCGTTAGTGGTATTCAGCTGAGAACCGTTGACGGCATCGGTACTTGTGGCGGAAAGGTCGCCAGCGGTGACGTTAGTGATTTTGCTGGTGGCATCTGTACCATGTGCCGCACTAAATCCCTTTTTGAGGGAGTCCCATTGTATCGTATTCGTGTTTAGATCCGCTAAGGCGTCGCCAACATTGCCATAAATACCATTTTTCAGTCTGTAATTTGGGGAAGTCACGACGCCCTGCGAATTGACGGTCGCTCCTCCACCAAGATTATCTGCTACTGACTTACTGATAGCATAAAGCTGTGATCCATTGATGGCATCAGTACTGTTATTGTCGATATCACCTTTTGCCATATTGACAATTTTTCGCTGAGCTGTTGTGTCTCCCACGGAGACAGTATCCGCTTCAGTCGCGACAGAACCAGCACCCAGAGCAATTGAATTTTTACCTTGAGCAGTGGCCTGAGCACCAATTGCAATGCCATTTTCTAAACCGGCATAACTGCCTTGTCCAAGAGCAATGGCATTTGCCCCACCGGTAATACTCCCATTTCCCAGTGCGATTGCATTTACGCCGTCAGCTTTATTACCTTGACCGATGGCAATGGCGCCCGCAGCGATTGCCTGGCTTTGATTACCCAGAGCAATCGTGTTATCGGTATTTGCAATACTCCCGGAGCCCAACGCGATACTGTTAAGCCCATTTGCCTCCGCTTTAGTACCCACTGCCGTTGCATTTTCAGCGGCTTCGGTCTCAGCGCCAATCGCAATCGCGTTTGCTGCGCTGGCGAGAGATTGTCTGCCTAAAGCGAGGCTGTCTGTGCCGTTAGCTGCACTATTTGCTCCCAGTGCCATAGAATATTCTTTCGAGGCATTGGCAGTGTCACCGAGGGCGATACTCATTATTCCTAAGGCTTTGCTCCCATGTCCTACTGCGATGGCTTTATCAGCACCTGTTTTCGCGCTATCACCTTGTGCAATAGAAAATTCGCCTATTGATTCCGCATAACGACCAAATGCGATTGAATAGTCACCTGTTGACGTTGTCGATGCGCCCATAGCGAGACTTCGCTGGCCTATTGAGGTGGTATTAATCCCGAACGCCATTGATGCTTCGCCAATCGAATGAGTCTTACCGCCGATGGCTGTTGACCATCTTCCCTCGGCGTTTGACTGATAACCCACTGCGGTACTGGAGCCACCACCGGTGTCTGTATAAGCATTTGCTCTTGCATCCTCACCGACAGCAACCCAGCCTGTTCCTGTACCCTGACCATAATCAACGCCACGACCAGTATCTTTCCCCACTAACTGTGCGGATGCGCTGAATGAAAACGCCAGGCTGTTGATACCAATCACCGTCGCCAGCATGAGCTTACTGCGCCCGCTCTTTTTCCCACGACTTTTCGCCGTTTCGCTTGCAACGCTGTAACTCCCGGTGGCCGGATTCCAGATAACTTTAAATATTTTGTTCATTCGTGATGCTCTCTATTCCTTGATATAAGCGCAGAAGCTGCATTTATTTTTTGCTTTTCCGCTGCCGGGTTTCAGCAGGTTGAACAGTGTCGAACTGGAGATTGGCCATATTGATGGACAACTTCAGATACTTCAGGTTATTAGGCGAAACGCCTTTTAATGTCAGATTAATGTCTTGCCATTGACCAGGCATTAATTGCAGTGTGGAGTTCATGGTGGTGTTAAAAAGCAGTTGCTGCCACTTTGCCAGCGCTTTGGCATCGGTGGGTCTTTCATTGCCCCATGTAGCTTGAAAGCCAATATTTGATACGGGAACGCTTAATAGGTTGACCAGCGAAATACGAATAACACTGCCATTTTCAACCGCATCAATAGCCAGCACCCGGCCTGCCAAACCAACCGAGCCATTGTTTAAAATGAAGTATTTTGTTTGTGCTGGGTTAAATTCGGTGAAGACAAATTCGTCCTGTTTGTCTTTGACCGCCTTTACTACACCCGCCAGCACTTTAGTGGTGTTTGCAATATTAATTTGTTGATTTTCAATAATTTCTATTTTTCTTTTATATTGTTCTTGTTCTTTTTCAAGAATCTCTATTTTACTTTTTTGCAATTCTTGCTGTTTGGCAAGATCGTCGATCAGATTCGCTTTCTCAATATAGTCACACCCAGTCAATACCCAGAGTGGCAATGTTATAAACATGCTTAATAGTGCTTTTTTGATGCTCATAGGGTGAATTCCTTTTCATGATCCCGATACGTTAACTGTTACGGCGTAATCATCCTTTTTATGAATGATTCGAGTGAAAATATACTCTGTATAAATTTATAAGAGACTTTTTCTATTAATTGTTGTATTAATTGGTAGTGCGAATATGACATTAAATGTCAGACAATTTCAGATTGTAGCCAATAATATTAATCGCGCGGATTTTAATGATCGATGTCAATCAATGTCAAATGTTTCACCGGATGAAAACACCGACCAGGAGAAATATTAATATTCATCATGGTGATGTTTTCTTGGGAAGTGTGTGATGCTGAGCGATTAATATATATAATTAATGGCTGTTACAGGCATTAATGTGCATTAATTCATTGTTATCGCTTATATATCACTTTTTTATTCCATACCATAATTTCAGAATTTAGCCTGTAATATGCGCTTCAAAGAGCCGGTGAGATGGAAGCAATAGTGATAAGAATGTTAAAGATATCCGATATCTGGTATCAGGCTCCTGCATGTGCCAGCAGGAGCGAGTAAATCGTGAGAGGCTGTGATTACAGCGGTGAGACAGGTACTTAAAATGCGGTCTTAGAGAATCCGGTCATCTCTTGCAGGCCCATTTCGCGGCCCAGCGCGGTCATCGGATGCACAACTACCAGTCCGCGAACACTTTTCTTCAGCTTGCCCATATCAGCCTGCTCTTTTTTGGTAATCGCGCGCTGGAAGGGCATTTTCATCAGTTTTTGCGCTTCTTTACTGAGTTTCTGGCTGTGAACTTCACGCAGGCGAGCAATTTCGGCTTCCAGCGTGGCTTTTTCTTTTTCCAGTTCGGCATATTTATCTGCGGCTTCAACCAGTGACAGGTCAGCCTGCTGATGGCGGATAGCGTCCAGGCGATCGCTGAGACGTTTGATTTCGTTTTTTTCGACTTCTTTCATGTGATGACTTCTGATAGAGATAAATTTATAGCCTCTAGTATGCGCGACCAGGTGCTTTGTTCACAACAGATGGCATTGTAATAGTTCCAGATTGTAACCATTAATGTGTTTGAAAATCACCCAATCTATTGATTAATTAGGAAATTTAAAGAAAAAAGATAGACAACAGAAGAGGATCATTATTGAGGATTGAGCACGTTTTCCTTAATGTCATTTATACCGGGATCTAAACTAAAATTGGCGGCCGCGCATTCCCGACGCGGGGTAATACGGAGATATCATCATGGGCAAATTAGGTGAAAACGTTCCGCTTCTTATCGATAAAGCTGTAGATTTCATGGCATCGAGCCAGGCGTTCCGGGAGTATCTGAAAAAACTTCCTCCCCGCAATGCGATTCCGTCCGGAATACCTGATGAAAGCGTGCCGTTATATCTACAACGTCTGGAGTATTATCGTCGGCTTTATCGGCCGAAACAGGTAGAGGAGAAGTAAGCGAAAGTACTTACTTTTGAAAGGCTTTTTTTAAGCTGATTTTGGAAATCAGCTCTGTCAGTGAAAGGACCATTGTTGATCGCACAGCCTGTTGGTAACGCTGAATTTGCATTGCATACAAACTGGAGTCTGCGGGTTCAAACTGTGGCGGCGGTGGTAATGCCGCCACACAGTGCAGCTCACCAAAGGGGCCAAGAATTTCGTCGTCGGTAAAGGCGTACTCATTGCCGTCGTGATTTAGTTCTTCACGCAATGCCATCAGCAGTTCCGCATCTTCATATTCATGGCGGTTAATGACACCCAACCCGTAAATGAGTTTTAAACGCACAGAAAGATCGCCCAGCGGGCCATCGCCGTCGAGTAACGGTTCTACAGCATACTTCACCGCGTAATCGTCTTTGCGGAATACCTGAAGCACCAGAAGATTTACCGCCTCGGTCAAAAGCTCGACGGCGGTAATCAGAAAGCTTCGCACGGTTTTGCCAGCATTCAGACGCTCAAGCACACGGTTTTCAAAGGCCTGGGTTTGTTCCATTGTTGCCTGCATATCTGACAATCTGTTATTCGGGCGCAGGGAGTCCTGCGCCTGGTCCACCATTATTGCATTGCTTTATAAGCGGTTACCGCCTCGGATACAACCTCGCTGTTAGCATCAAGGCCGGAAATCTGCGCCAGTGCGGCTTGCGGGCCTTTGTCGGCAATCAGTGCTGCCAGTTCCTGAGCTTGCGGATCATCTTCACTGCGGAAGTGCATTGCAGCGGCAATACCTTCAATCAGGTTTTTATGTGGCAGACCATATTCCAGCGTTCCGAGCAGTGGCTTGATCAGGCGGTCGCCAGCACTCAGTTTACGCAGCGGCTGACGGCCTACGCGCTCTACATCGTCTTTCAGATACGGGTTCTCAAAACGACCAAGGATTTTCTGGATGTACGCCGCATGTTTGTCCGCGTCAAAACCGTAACGCTTAATCAGTACAGCGCCACTTTCTTCCATCGCCCCTTTTACTACCGCGCGGATTTTCTCGTCGAGAATTGCGTCACGAATGGTCTGATGACCCGCCAGTTTTCCGAGGTACGCGGTTATAGCATGACCTGTATTCAGGGTGAAGAGTTTACGCTCAACAAATGCCATCAGGTTGTCGGTTAACTCCATGCCTGGGATGTTCGGCAGTGCACCTTTGAATTGGGTTTTATCGACAATCCATTCGCTGAAGGTTTCGACTGTCACTTCCAGCGGATCGTTCGTTGCCGAAGCGGAAGGCGGTACGATGCGGTCAACGGCAGAGTCCACAAAGCCAACGTGTTCTTCGACCCACGCTTTGGCCTCTTCAGGAAGAGCGTTCATCACATGGCCTTTCAGTTGCGTGGTGCCGCGTACCATGTTTTCACAGGCGATAATGTTCAGTGGGGATTCATTACCTTGTTCTTTACGTTTCACCAGCCCTTTGGCGATTGCCGGAGCAATACGTTCCAGCACAACCGGGCCCACGGCGGTAGTGACTAAATCAACCTGAGCAATCAGATCAACGACATCATCACCAATGCTGCTGACAGCATTGACGCCAGAAACGGTATCTACCTGCTCGGTTTCACCGACTACATGAACCTGATAGCTATGACGGGCATTCAGGGCATCAAGTACCACCTGATTGACATCGGCAAACGTCAGTTGGATACCCGCGTCTGCCAGCAGTTTACCGATAAAGCCACGACCGATATTACCTGCGCCAAAATGTAATGCTTTCATAGTATTAACCTTCATCAATGTTTTTACCCGAGAGGGCTGGGGTGAGGCTTTTCCCTCACCCAAACCCTCTCCGTGAGGAGAGGGGCCGCGCCGGATGCGGCGTAAATGCCTTATCCGGCCTACAAGAACGTGCAAATTCAACAAATTGTGCTTTGTTTTGTAGGCCTGATAAGCGTAGCGCATCAGGCAATTAGCCCCACCGTCTCCATGTGGAGAGAGTGGGGTTGGATTACTTACGACCTGCCAGCAGTTCCAGTACTTCATCTACGCTGGTGGTGTGCGCCAGACGCTCGATGACGGACTCATCATCCAGTGCGTTGGTCAGGCTGGTGATCACCTGAATGTGCTCGTTGTTACGGGCAGCAATACCAATCACCAGGCGGGCAATGTCATCTTCTTCTTCACCGAAGCGCACGCCTTCCGGGTACTGGCAGAACACCACGCCCGTTTTCAGTACGCGATCTTTTGCTTCAACCGTACCGTGTGGCACCGCGATGGACTCACCCAGATAAGTCGGGGTCAGTTTTTCACGATCCAGCATCGCCTGAACGTATTCCGGCTCAACGTAACCGCCTTTCACCAGCTGCTCGCCAGCAAAACGAATCGCTTCTTCTTTGGTGGCCGCTTTGCGACCGAGGAAGATGTTCTCCGCGCCTAGCTTGAACAGGTTAGCACTGGAATCGTCAAAGCTGTCTTTCAGACTGTCTTTCACTTTTACTTCGTTTTCAGTATGGCGCTGGGCAGCAACCAGACGTTCGGTCAGGCTGGTGTACAGGCCGCTGTCGAGGAAGTTGGTCAGCGAAATATGCTGTGCCTGCGGAACCTGGCGCATAGCGCGTTCGGTCAGGTCACGGTGAGTGATGACCAGGTCCACATCTGGCGGCAGGTTGTTGATCGCGCTGTTAGTAACAGAAATCTGCGACAGACCTGCATCCTGAATTTTCTTACGCAGCACACCTGCGCCCATCGCACTGGAACCCATACCGGCATCACAGGCAACGATGATTTTACGGACGTGGCTCAGGTCGTTAGTCACATCGCCCGCAGACAGCGGAGACGCACCTTTAGACTCAGCTTTCATGTCCTGCATACGACGAGTTGCTGCTTCAATATCATCTTCATCTTTCACTTTGCTGGTTTTCAGCAGAATGGCAGAGACAACGAAGGAGACTGCCATAGCCGCACACACACCCGCGATGTTAGCGAAGTAAGCACCTTTTGGCGTCATCGCCAGTACCGCAAGGATAGAACCCGGAGATGCCGGAGAAACCAGACCACCGCCCAGGATAGTCAGCGTGAACACGCCAGTCATACCGCCGAGGATAACGGCCAGAATCAGACGCGGATTCATCAGCACATACGGGAAGTAGATTTCGTGGATACCCCCCAGGAAGTGAATGATTGCCGCACCGCCCGCAGACTGTTTAGCGCTACCACGGCCAAAGAACATGTACGCCAGCAGAACACCCATACCCGGACCTGGGTTAGCTTCAATCAGGAAGAAGATGGATTTACCCAGTTCATGGGACTGCTGAATACCCAGCGGCGAGAAGATACCGTGGTTAATGGCGTTGTTGAGGAACAGGATTTTCGCCGGTTCAACAAAGATAGACGCCAGCGGCAGCATGTCATGGACAACCATGAAGTTAACGCCCGCAGCCAGCATTTTGGACAGGGCTTCAACAATTGGACCAATGCCGAGGAACGCCAGAATAGCGAGGATCATCCCGATGATGCCAGCGGAGAAGTTATTCACCAGCATCTCAAAACCGGATTTGATCTTACCGTCTACCCAGCGGTCGAAGTGCTTAATGCACCAGCCGCCCAGCGGACCTGCAATCATAGAACCGAGGAACATCGGCATATCTGCGCCGACGATAACGCCCATTGTAGTGATGGCACCGACTACGCCGCCACGTTCGCCGCCTACCAGCTTACCACCGGTATAACCGATCAGTAGTGGCAGGAGATAAGTGATCATCGGCCCGACCAGCTTCGCCAGCGTTTCGTTCGGTAACCACCCTGTTGGAATAAATAACGCGGTGATGATACCCCACGCGATAAACGCGCCGATATTTGGCATCACCATGTTGCTGAGGAAACGACCAAAGCTTTGCACTTTGATCTTAATATCGGATGACATAAAAACACCCCTTCTTATGTTTGCTGTCGCGCAGGCTGGAAGCCCGAGGTTTTTTGTTAATGTGGCGGCAGAGGTAGCCGGACCTTGTTGATAGTGCGAAATCTGGCACTGAATCGGTTAACTGTCCAGTCGACGGCTTTTTGTGTGATATAGGTCACATAAATATAGGGGGTAGAGAGGTAATTGACGTGATGTGCATCACAAAATACTTGTGTAAAAAAGCAACAAGACGGCGATTTTCGCTAATAATGGCATTTAAATGTGAGTAATGTCACATTTTTGTTTTGTTAGTTTGTTGAATCTTTGTGATCTGAATCACAAGATATTTTCTTACGGCGTTCACCTGATGTGATCTGCAGCATGTTATGCCTTCGTCATAAAATCGTTATGTAACTAAGCAACTCATCACCTCTAAAAATTATTCTTTGGTGTTATGGCGAGAATCGCGAACCCGAATTATTGTCAAAATATCAGCCTGACTCCCTTCTGGCTGCCAGCCAAAAAACAACACCGATAAACGTGAATCCGAGGCAGATATGTTTCTAAACTATTTCGCGTTGGGAGTGCTGATCTTCGTCTTTCTGGTGATTTTTTATGGAATCATCGCGATACATGACATCCCTTATCTGATTGCCAAAAAGCGCAATCACCCCCATGCCGACGCTATTCATACGGCGGGCTGGGTGAGCCTGTTTACTCTGCATGTTATCTGGCCGTTCCTGTGGATCTGGGCGACGCTCTATCAACCGGAGCGTGGCTGGGGTATGCAGTCACATGTTGCGTCGCAGGAGAAAGCGACTGACCCGGAAATCGCCGCACTTTCTGACCGAATTTCCCGGCTGGAGCATCAACTCGCCGCCGAGAAAAAGACTGACTATTCCACGTTCCCGGAGATCTAATTATGGATCTGTTGATTGTTTTAACTTACGTGGCGCTGGCGTGGGCGGTCTTTAAAATCTTCCGCATTCCGGTAAATCAGTGGACGCTGGCGACGGCGGCGCTGGGAGGCGTGTTTCTGGTGAGTGGTTTGATTTTGTTGATGAACTACAACCACCCTTACACTTTTACCGCACAGAAAGCGGTGATTGCTATTCCCATCACGCCACAGGTGACGGGGATCGTGACTGAAGTCACTGACAAGAATAATCAGCTTATTCAAAAGGGCGAGGTGCTTTTTAAACTCGACCCGGTTCGTTACCAGGCGCGAGTTGACAGACTTCAGGCTGACCTGATGACGGCGACGCATAATATAAAGACACTGCGCGCGCAGCTCACTGAAGCGCAAGCCAATACCACCCAGGTTTCAGCGGAGCGTGACCGCTTGTTTAAAAATTATCAACGTTACCTGAAAGGCAGCCAGGCGGCGGTAAATCCGTTCTCAGAACGTGATATCGACGATGCGCGGCAGAATTTTCTCGCGCAGGATGCGCTGGTGAAAGGTTCGGTGGCGGAACAGGCGCAAATCCAGAGCCAGCTCGACAGTATGGTTAACGGTGAGCAGTCGCAGATTGTCAGCTTAAGGGCGCAACTTACTGAAGCAAAATATAACCTTGAGCAGACCGTCATTCGCGCGCCGAGCAATGGCTACGTCACTCAGGTGCTGATCCGCCCAGGTACATACGCAGCTGCCTTGCCGTTGCGTCCGGTAATGGTTTTCATCCCTGAGCAAAAACGGCAAATTGTCGCCCAATTTCGGCAAAACTCGCTGTTACGTCTGAAACCAGGTGATGATGCGGAAGTAGTGTTTAATGCGCTACCTGGGCAGGTATTCCACGGCAAACTGACTAGTATTTTACCTGTCGTGCCAGGCGGTTCGTATCAGGCGCAAGGGGTATTGCAATCATTAACGGTCGTGCCCGGCACGGACGGTGTGCTGGGAACCATTGAACTGGACCCTAACGATGATATCGATGCCTTACCCGACGGCATCTACGCCCAGGTGGCAGTTTACTCCGACCATTTCAGCCATGTTTCGGTGATGCGGAAGGTGCTGCTAAGAATGACCAGTTGGATGCATTATCTTTATTTGGATCATTGAGGGGGGCGGGGGATATTATGGAACTTTGCTCCTTGTAAGGACTAATTATTTTTGCATATTATTTCATCGGCTGTGATGATTTTTCTTTAATATTCATTATGTTAATAAGTTCGGGATGAGTGTGAACTCATTGGATTTTTTATCCGTCTTGATCTGCCGCAGGATCAGACTATACATCGTCGAGATCGCAATGATTATGAATTGTTCCTCTGCGACGATGCTAATCAAAAAAGTGCTGGAGTGCTTTTCCATCTATTGCGATGATGGTTTTATTATCTGAAGAATGGCTGTCACATTTAAAAATATATAATTTATAGATCACAATGTAGGTTCATGGAATATATGTATACAACTATTTTTCTCTTCACTTTTAATTATCGTATTCATTATAACACTAAGTTAAAAAAACTCCTGGAGAGTGAGTTATTAATATATTTTTAAATATAATTAAGTTATTATTCATCGATGCATTTTATAGAATCATCAATGGCTACAATAGTACTATTAACTCTCCAATTTATATTTTTATTATCATTGCAAATATTAACTGAATCTATATCAATGATTTTTTTATTTTTATCTTTTATTTTATTTACAGTTTCAATGCAATCAGCGACAAGTTGGTGTGGATTTAGATTCTTCAGATATGGTCTTATGATCTTTCCCTTGCTTAATAAATAGCATGTATAAGATTCGGAAAGTCCAGCATCTATTTTGTACATCATTATTCTAGATAAGGATGTGAGAAATGCCTTGTTATCATTAGCAGCCATATATGCCAGTCCGAGTTCAGCCTCTGCGGCTTTACATGAAAAATAGCTAAGTGAACACGCTTTTCGTCCCTCTTGGGTACTGGCTGATATTAGTGCCCATAATATTGCCTTGTCTGCCAAATCCAACTCTCTCTGAAATTGGTTTACAGTAACTGCATTCGCAGAAATAGAGAAAAAAAGCACAATTGTTAATAACCTTGCCATATTTCTAGTCCGTCACTGTTAATGTGTTATCTGGCTCTGAAAATATTAGCTCATTTAATTTTTGCATGTCATTAGATGAACCAGTTATACAACCCTCGGAACAGAATCGAGGTCCTAAAGATGGACCAAAAGCGTTTAAACAACTATGTATTAAAAATCCATCACGATTATACGTTTCTGTATTTGCTGACGGTACTAAACGTATACCATTAGGTTTTCTATTAGTTGCTCCAGGACCATTAACATTCCAGGTCCATACCCCTTGAGGTATTGGGCCTCTATTTTGTAAGTGTGTACAACCAGGATTATTTTTACATTGCATATTATTACCATTATTACCAGAGGCGACTGAAATAGTAAGCACACCATAAGAATTATCATCACCTGGTATATCTGAAACACACGAAAGCATACCTAAAGTTATGCTGTATAAACAGGTGGCTAATCCCAAGGGGATCGATTCCAGAAATCGGGTTCAAAGGATACTGATAAAAATTCCACCTACCTTCCAGCCCAATCGGAGCCTGAGTGTTATACCGCCCCTGCTGCGGTTAATGTTACCGATAATAGTTATAGTACAGCCCTGATTCATCATCATACTACTGCTGCGGCAGTCTGATGAATTATTGCTTTTACGGATTCTCCTTATTCTTCCTTCTATCCATTCGCTTTAGCTTTAGCTTTAGCTTTTTGAGCTCTTGAAGTTTGCTCTTTGCATCAATATTACCGTTATTTACAGCGAATTCCATCCAATAAATAGCTTTATTCAAATTATAATATTCTGATAATATTGGATTTGTATCCGATAAAAAAACTCCATAATTAAACTGCGCTGTAACATTCCCCTGAGATGCTGATCTTTCTAAGTATCGCAATTGTTTGTAAATGTTATTTTTAGTAAAGCAGTAATATTGATATAGTCGAAATGATGCCTCTGAATCACCATGTTGTGATTTATACTTCAGTTTCATCAACTTTTCTTCACTTAAATCATAGGTCATTGCTGTAGACCCCATCATACTTTCGTTTTGTTTTATTTTCACATCAGCACCATGCAATTGAAAAATAAAAGAGAAATAAAAAAATAGTAACAAGCATGCTTTCATACATCTACAACCTATCTTATATCACTGGGTTTTTCTGGCGTACCTTGCATATTAGAAATGGGGTGCCCAGATGGCCCATATGTTATCCAATTACCAAGGTCTTTTGTTGTTATAGCCATAAGATCCTTATTTGAATTAAGGTTCGTTGGTGCTGTTAGCACTGTATCCATTTTTAACTTACCATTAGTTCCTCGCCCCACCACGTCCATAGCGTGTCAGGTCCTATTACATTTGTATGTAACTCTTTAGCTAATTGGCTAGCAAATGAATTTTGTCCTTTACCTGTATTACAAGAAAATAACCAAACTGTCATCCCATCTTTATAATTCCCATCAAATTTAATTAGATATGCTAGATCTTTAGCTGTCATGATACTGCGCGTTGCGGATTCAATAGATGTGGGGGTACCATGCCCCCCGATTGTGAAAACGCCTGGGATATTAATCTCATCAGCTACAGAATGGATAAGATCACTTTCGGGGTATAAATTTATATCAACCAAACCTTGCGGATCTACATTTATGACCGGATCCAACGGATACTGATAAAAATTCCATCCCCCCTTCAGCCCAATTGGATCCTGAGTGATATACCGCCCCTGCAGCGGGTCATAATAGCGGTGGCGGTTGTAATACAGGCCGGACTCCTCATCATACTGCTGCCCCGGCAGCCGGATGAGCTGCTGCAGTTGATGCGGGTTCTCTTCATTCAGCAGGTTGCCCCATTCATCATATTCTGCGTACCACGCTGTTGCCCCTTCCGTGCTGACAAGCGCCAGGGGCAGACCGCGATGGTCGCAGTAGTACAGGTGAATTTTTCGCGCCGGCGTGTACACCGGGTCCATCTGGTTTTGCATCTGCGTCACCGTCAGGCCGCACGATGCCAGCCAGCGGCGGCTTTCCTCACTCACCCGGTCAGCCAGGATTTCACTTTCCAGCCGGTCGAGCATCTGCACCGTGCCGGCGGGAATACCCCACTGTGCATAGGCAACTCACGCTATGAACGCTTCAGCTTATCAATAGCGGAAGTTATAATTTCATTGTCATCAAACTTGTACAACATAGTATCTAAAACAGGAAGTAGCGTTTTATCACCTAATTCACCCGCAGCTTCAATGATATCATCATAAACAGTATTTTTTTTTAACTCATCGCATAAAACAGATAAAACCCTTTTATCTTTTCTGTAGGAAAGTCCGATTATTGCTTCAATACGGACTTCCTCATTTTTATCCTGAAGCATCTCCACAAAACAATCCCTAATATCACTATTATCATATTTATTGATATTTATTGCAAATGCGGCCCAGTTTCTGACATCTCCATTTGGATCTTTTAACAGATTAATCAATAGTGGAATTGTTGCTTTATCATTGATAACAGAAATAGCAAATGCTGTAGCACGTCTGACATTAGTCGATTTATCAAAAGCAGTAATTTGAGATTGTTCTACTATTTTAGGTGAATAAATTGGGTTTTTCTTGCATCGCTGAGCCGTTGACTCGATTGCCGTAGCTCGAACGCAAGCGCTCTTATCATTCAATGCCATATTGTTCAAAATATTAAACACATTACCTTCGCATTTTTTGCAAATTTTTATTTGCCCGAGTATAAATGCTCCGATATCTCTACGGATATAATTTTTATCAGAGCAGAACTCAATTGCCAATCTAACAGCGTCTTGCCCACCTCTTAACTGTAATACTCTGGCAGATGAAATCCTTTTCAAGGAATTGTGATCATCAAGTAAGCGAAATAATTCATCATCATTTAGTTTCTTACATTGATTATATAAACCATACTCTTTACTTGCCTTTCTTTTCTGGTATGTATTTGACATTGCAGGAACCTCCATAAAGGCTATCTTTTTTTATCGTTTGACTGTCTGGAGTGACGACAATTCCAGGCTTTCTGTGTGCTTTTTGCATCTTTAGCACTAATATCACCACAATCAATTAGTTCCTGAAGTACGTCACATCTGTCGGGTTTTTTCCCATCACTCCAGAATCTGTCATTTATTATGTCATTGACACGATCAGTTATCCCTGTGTCTGCAACATTTCCACGAGAAGCTATCATTGTTATATCTAATGCTAGTCCCGGATTATTCAATATTAGAGAGTCAAATATTCTTTGTGATGCTGTATCGTTCCACCATTTTGTCAATGCTTTTGCAGCATTATCATCTGCTTGCTGCTGTGCAGGGCTTTTTGGCCATGGAATTGGCAAGGGGAATGGTCCAGGAAAAACTTCTAACCCCAGAGGATCTGTATTCGTAACTGGATTCAACGGATACTGATAAAAATTCCATCCCCCCTTCAGTCCAATCGGATCCTGAGTGATATACCGCCCCTGCAGCGGGTCATAATAGCGATGGCGGTTGTAATACAGGCCGGACTCCTCCTCATACTGCTGACCCGGCAGGCGGATGAGCTGCTGCAGCTGGTGCGGGTTCTCTTCATTCAGCAGGTTGCCCCACTCATCGTATTCTGCGCACCATTCTGTTGCCCCTTCCGTGCTGACAAGCGCCAGCGGCAGGCCGCGATGGTCGCAGTGGTACAGGTGGATTTTTCGCGCCGGCGTGTACACCGGGTCCATCTGGTTTTGCATCTGCTCCACCGTCAGGCCGCACGATGCCAGCCAGCGGCGGCTTTCCTCACTCACCCGGTCAGCCAGGATTTCACTTTCCAGCCGGTCGGGCATCTGCACCAGCACCGGCGGGAACACCACATCACCACCGTCTTCGCCGCCGGACTGCTGAAGCGCATCCGCCAGGCTGCGGCGCTGCGTTTTCACCAGTTCACCGGTGGCGGTTTCAACCCTGATGAGTGGCGTGAAACTTCCCGGCAGGTATACCGTCTGGATGCGGGTTCTGTCGTTCTGTATCGTGGTCAGCCGGTCGCCATCCCAGCCGTACCAGGTCACTTCCGGTTTCCGGGACAGCGACATCCAGCCCGTCAGGTCCCGTTCACGCCGCCACACCCGTTTTGCCACCCTGCGGCCCAGCGGGTCGTA
>NZ_VNXE01000031.1:0-16431 GCF_009820115.1 Escherichia sp. HH41S | reverse complement strand
TTCGCGGGTTCCGACAGCGGTGGCGAACATGCGGCGGTGTTGTACTCGCTGATCGGCACATGCCGTCTGAACAATGTGGAGCCAGAAAAGTGGCTGCGCTACGTCATTGAACATATCCAGGACTGGCCGGCAAACCGGGTACGCGATCTGTTGCCCTGGAAAGTTGATCTGAGCTCTCAGTAAATATCAATACGGTTCTGACGAGCCGCTTACGATCAGGTTTTGGTTGTTACCCTGGATAATACGCACCATTGGCAGTACCTGCATTGCCGACTGTTGAGTGACGATCAGGTCCCCAATGCGCTTATCGAGGTTTGCCATTAGCGAATCATAATCCGCCACTTCCTGAAACTTAGCCGGGTTGTTACCCACTTCAGCCCGAAGAGATTCTGTCGTCTTCTGCAATTCGGCAAGCCGAATCTTTCCGGCGGCAATATGTACTCCAATAAGATGATGCTCCTTAGCTACCTCATCAAACATCAACTGGAGAGCACCGTTACTCGTCGAAAGACTTTTTTGCGTGATATCAACTTCGGAAACCAGCGTATCAATTTGTTCACGGGTGGAATCAAACTGCGCTGCAAAGTTTTTGCCACGCAAGCGGAACTTGTCGATGAGAGGACCAAGAACCGGCACTGTGGAACGACTTTCGGTCAGATTTGAAACGTTTACCGTCCGGGCCAGTTCGACAATTTGTGTTAACTTGGTTCCTGCTTCGTCCAGGTCCTTATTCCGGACCTGCTCAAGCAAACTGTCGGCGTAATTCGCCGTATTCTCAGCGACATCACGCCCGAACTGATAAACCGTGTCCGGGTTTGCATAGTCAATACGCTCTGCGACAGCCTGAATCTCAGGTCATTGCTGTGCAACCCAAATTGTTCGAGTTGTTCTGCGGTCAGAATAAAGGGGGCAACTTCAGTACGGGTTGTGGATGTAACCATCATTTCGCAATTCCTTCTAAGCTTTTATGAAGGCTCGATAAAAGCGCCTCATGGGCGCTGGTGGCCTGTTTTACAATTGACGGATCAATATTTTTCGCCGTGTTCAATGAAAGCGTATGTTGCCGCCATACCGGCACTAAAACCTTTGTGGTTTCATCAAAGCGGTCCATCATGTCGATGCATTGCGCCTGGGTCATTTTCAGCTGCATTTCCGTCATTTCATGTGACGAAAGCAGTGTCGCCAGGTTTGCAATTTTTCGGGCAAGGCGTTCACGGGGATTGTCAAACGCGATACGAGTTTCCTCTGGCATCGCATCAACAAAAGAGTCTTTCAGATATTCACGTCCAGCCTGGATAAAAATGTTAAGGTGTCGTATTTCCAACTGGTATATCGCCAGCAAATCATCCAGTGCCTGGAGCGTCTCGTTAACATGTGCAAGGAAAAACTCCTCCTGGTCGATCAGGTGCTCCACTTTGTGACAGGCCAGCTGGTAACGCACCTGTGTTTCAAGATGCTTACCGGTGAACCGGGATAGCCAGGAAGGGTTGCTTTCAATACGTTGCGGATCAGCCTGGACCAGAGCACTGACTATACCGCTGAGCGTCCCGGATAACTCTGTGACCGCGTTTTTTTCCATCAATGATGAATACCTGTCCATAGCGCCGGACGACACCGCAGAATCACCATAATGGCTAATCGCCCTAGCATCCATAATCAGCCCGGGTAAGACAGTACTCTTCAGCTCATCCACTGAAGGAACTGTGATGTTATGTGTGTCTTTCATAGCCACCCCAATCGGTATTTCGGTAACTCTACCAAAATTAAAATTGGCAATTTTTTGCTAACCCTACCTATTTTCGCGTTTTCGCGATTTACACCGACAGGCCTACCAGTCACCACCTTCGATGTGGAGTTGCGTGGCAGACACAGCCACCATTTTCTGCATTGGCTGCTCATACTTGTTATGGCTGCTGCCAAGCAGCAGGCTCACCTTGCCGTTAGCGGAATAAAACAGTGCATCATGGAAATGCTTTCTGACTTCCTTCGGCAATGTGTGCATAGATTGCGTCAGTCGGTAGAATCGACGTGCGGCAGTCGGCATTGCATTCTCAAGGAGATCTCCGCCGTCCCCACTGTTCACGTAACTCAGTACCTTATCTTCGTCAATTCGAACTTCTATTTCAGTAATGTAAGACACATCCATTCAGAATCAGCCAGCCTGAGAAACGACATCAGGCTGACGTTGCTCACCCGGAAATGACTATGGCCTGTTCCGGTTGTGGCAGGCGGTCCCCCCGCAGCGCCCCAGATTTTCTGAGACGGGCTGATGGCACCGTCATGGCTTTAAACCCCTCTTTGCGCGTACGCACCAGCATCCCCCACGAATAGGTTTCACACGTATCGTTCTCGAAATTGGGTTCTGTCAACAGCAGGGATTCCATTTTCGGTTCGATGTAAACTGGCGCAATGTTTTTATAAACAGAGTGAACACGACACTCTTCAGACGCCGGTGCCCGGTAGCTCCCTAACGCCAGCAGCACGTCGTGGGAAACCAGGTCATAATCCATATCTTCGACAAAGGTCTTCAGGGTGTGCGTTATTTTGCCAAATCCTTCGATATTCCAGACGGACACCATCGTAAACTCTTCCAACACACGGGGGCATTTGACAAGAAAACCATTCAACGCCCTGCGGCCCTTCAGCATACCCACCAGGTAATGCTTGTTCGGGTAAGGGCGCATCGCAACCAGATCATTATCCGTCAGGTGAAGTGATAGTTCCGGGACGGACACAGAATCCAGCGTGCAGATATTTCCCATCGGGTGCAGAATTTTAGGTACCAGGTGTAAAAACATCGGTATTTTCCTCGTTTATTATGCCTTCAATTATTGCGCCGTTGCCGGATGTATTTCGAACCAGAAGACACCCGAATTAATCGTCTTCTCCGTCCACTACCGGCTCGGTCGTAATTTCATATTTCACGCCGCCGGGTGCATCCAACGCTTTCGCTACGGACTCACACAGCAATGACAAATCATTCAGGGTCATAGGGTATTCAACTTCCACGCTGTACAGTGCATTGACGCTGGCGGCAACGGCTTTGTCAGCATGGCTGGCATTAAAAACGACTACGGTGGTTTTTTCTTGAATAGACATAGTGCAATCCTCTGACTAATTAGCCCTGTATTCAGGGTGAGTTACGATTAAATTTAAATGTTCGTTTTCAGTAATTACGGAATATGTTAATCGGTTTGTGACTTATCATTTTCTCCAACCGAAGTGCTGTCGAGAAATGACCATTCTTGTTTGGGGCTTTTATATAATGCACTAGCCTCAGTACTCATCCACGACTCACAGGCTTTATAAGTCATGCCTTCCTCTCTAACGCGGTCCTTAAAATACGCCCAGGCTTGCAGATCAAGCGGCTGATACTCTTTCAGCGACTGGTCAAGCCTTTCCTTCCAGATTTTCTTCCGATGAGTAAAATGAGGAAAAGCCAGGAATGCATAACAACCTGCAACAAAAAAAAAGAACAGGAGTCCGCCCCATAGAGAATGTTTGAAAAACACCAGTCCTGGGAAAATACATGCCACAATGGCAACAAATAAAAGAAGGTGCTCCTTCCCAGTAGGTTTATTAAAATGCCAGGAAATTGCAATACACTTTAAATTACTAAAGTGATTTTGTTTCTCCTTAATATCGGTCATATATCAGTCCTTACTTATAAAAAAATGGTTATTATTAGTCTGATGTAAAAGTTACTTTTCAAAACAGTCCCTTTAACGAATTCCGCACCTGCGCTCATTACAACACACACCATTCGGTGCTTTTTCCGTTAACGGGGCTATTTTCACGTTTTTTGCACGTATGTCTGATTTTGCTGGTGGGCTCACGCCAGCAGGCGGACCAGACGTTTCAACAGAGGCCTTAACAACCTAGCCGTACTCTCCCGGCGATCATCCACATGCCGGAATCCCGTCTTTTTCGAAGACTGAGCACCGGACAGCACCCGCAGCTCCCAGATAACCTCCCGTAAGGTTCCAACACGCTCCGGCGAATTACACCTGGCTAATGTCGCCAAAAAGCGTTTTCTGACGGACCGGTAATACAGGCGTTCTTCCGATTGCAGTGAATGAGCCGAAATCCGCAAGTTACAAAGAGTCAGGACAGCGTCGAGCATCCCGGCTTTCATCTCGTCGTCCGTTCGGACCATATGTTGCCGGTATTCGGTCTCCAGTTGCGTCGTGATCCATCTCCCAAGAGGTGTTCTGTTGTGGGTGTGCAGTGCCACACAGGCCACAACACAGCACCAAAAGCGCAGTTTCTGCCGCTGCCCCCGCAGTTTGCGGGCGACGAGCAGGCGATAATCTCTGTCGTTCAGGATCTTGAAACGACCGCTGGCGAGCAAGGACGGCAGCGGCGTCTGGTCGTTAATGCCAAGATGTGAATAGGCCTGCCCGCGTTGAGCGAGGCGGTGGTACACCGCACCTTTTCCCCGGGAAATTCGGACGGCGCCGTATCTAAGCAGGTACTGTGCCGCAGCCACGGGGGTAAACTCACCATCAGACACACGCTGGCGTAATCCGTCATATTCATGCCATATAATCCAGGACGCCGTGTCTTCATCAACCGTCAGCTCATCCTCTTCTTCGAATGCAACGATGTTCAGGCTTTTCCCGCTACTCAGCAAACTACGGGAAGCTCGGTCATCCTCCTGACCGTCAAAATAGGCCATTTCGGCAGATGGATCGGACAGCCCGTCAAATGACGTCCCGATACGGCCTTTCGGCAACTTCATCCAGAGCGGTGCTGGCATCGGTGTGCGGGGTGCCGGTTGCATAGCTGGCTCATCGTCGAGGAGATCCAGCGCCCCCCCTTCCCACACCTGGCGGTAAAGTTCAATGGCGCGAAACGGACGCGGGTTAAAGCAATGCAATGACCAGAGAAAGTCGATATGCAGCACGTTGGATTCCTGCACGAGCCGAAACTGCGGCTCCGACATGCGGCGGTTATGCGCGGTATCTTCAATCTCGCCTGAAAGTAACTTTTCCCGCACCGCTTCCGCCCGTTGAGCTTCCACGTAATCGAGGCTGCAACAGATATGGAACAGTCGTTCGGTAAGGGACGACGAAAACACATTGGGTTGAAGGCGCACATAGCCGCCCTCAAACACTTTGCGCCCAATATAATCCCGAAGGCTCCAGTCATACTGAATTTTGGTTAGGAAACGCTGAAGGCGACTAAGGCCAGCCTGGTAGCCATACTTCTCCGGGTCAGTGCGGAGTAAGGTTTCCATCGAGTGGTCAATGCCGACGGCACAGCATAGCGAGCATCCATAGCGAGCGCCGCAGGCGGAAGATCGGGAAGTGGATTTCTCCGGTGTCCAGATACATTCCCCGGTCGCGTCCTTATATAGCGTGGCGAGGCTGAAGTTGTCCGGCAAAAAACTTGGCAGCGGAAATCGCGCCTGCGAACCACATGCCATCAGAAATGACCAGATATCCTGTGTCCGCCACTCTTTCAGCGGGTACAGTTCGCCGCCGTGCTCCGTGAGCGAGACGCGGTCCGCCTGCCCGCCCATTCTGAGGATGTTTCCTGCCCGACGGGCGCTCTCATCATCACGGGAAACCCAGCATCAGACACACTTTGTTGCGGACGGAAGCTGGTACATTTTTCAGATAACGGGCTTTGGCCTGGCGCAGTGGAGATCGCTTGAGATCTGTAGAGCATTGACGCGTTTTAGAATTTGTCCAAGTTGGAAGCCCGCGCCCGGTCAGAATGCGTCCAACCCAGCTCTGAGTCATGGACGGGCGAGCCACCAGGACGGTCACGGGCAGTTGCTGTTCGGCTATAAAGGCTCTGAGCTGACTGAGCACCAGCATGGCCTGATGATGCATCTCAGGGTTTTCGATCAAGGTGTCCGACATCTGAATGAAATGGTGCTGACTGATGTTCGAGCCGTTCCGTACTGCACGGGTCAAGGCCATGAGGAACAGATGCAGTAGCGAGTGTGAGTCTTTCCCGCCGCTGTAGCCGACGCACATGGTCCAGCCTTCGGTAATCGCCTGATAAATTGCACTGGTTGCCGTCGTCACGCGTGACGCGAGACTGACCGGATCACCAGCATCGGTATAATTCAGATCCGCATCGGTCTTCAGTGCCTGCCAGACATCCCCCCATTTATCCTGCGTCAGAATGGCAGCGTTAGCCGCCTCAGAAAATTGAATTTCTGAGGATAATTCAAGGAATGCCTCTTTCATTTCTATATACATATTATTTCCTGAATTGTGGCTTTCTCTGCATTACCGCGTAATTTATTTAATCCATTTAATATCTTCAGGGCAATATGTGAAGATGAAATAGTTAAAATAAAATTATGCCGATTTAATTAAATAACACTAAATAAATAAAATTACGCGGAAATAAAAATATTATCTTCGCCACGCTATCGCGATTTCTGCTGGGTAATTAAAACTGTCGCATTTGATTCCAGTTCTGTCAGTGGAATTAGTGGCGTATTGAGCATCATGTCATCGCCGCAATGCCGGGGAACAACGGTCAGTTGAAATGATTCTTTCATGACCCGGATGGACGTCGTTTCCGTGCGGCAGGGCGGCATTGCGTCACGGAGCATCGCTTCCTGCCCGGTAATGCCACTTCCCAGATACGCAGCCTGCGACATGAGTTCCTCAATATCCTCTACATATGTTTCGGACCAGAGGCAGTCAAAGAAGAAAAACTCTGCGACGAACAAATCATGTTCTTTCCCGTATGCCGCCAGTTCACGAATACGGTAATTCAGCGCCGAATCAATGGAAAAAAAGACGCTTTGCGGTATGTCACTCGCAAATTCATTGATGCAGCTAACAGGCGAGATCAAAAGTTTATTGTGCATTTTTAGCTCTCCATGCCACCGGCTATCCCGGTGGCAATCATGAATTATCGGGCAGTCACAGGGCATAGTTCGTCCAGCGAAGGCAGTAATTTGCTCAGGCTGTCGTATACGACAGGCGTCAATTCTGTGACGCTGTGAAGCGCCATGCTGGTGTTGTCTTCTTCGCTGAGAATGATGACTCCATCCTCGTCAGGATCGGCGGACGTGTTCTCGTCCGAGGCCAGGCGGTGGCGTGCAACATCATAAGCCGATTCTGACGCTTTGCAGCTCAGCAGATAACATTCTGTATATGCGTTTTCGTGGTTGTACTGGTTAACTTTCACCAACGCATACTGAACACCGGCTTCATGGGCATCGTTCATCAGGCGGGAAAAATGATAGCCTTCTTCATAGTGGTGTGTATCTTTAGTCACCAAAATTGAAGCACCGCCGAACTCGTTTTCGCGTGGTTGGTCGCAGACGAAAGCGGCATTGATTGTGACCATCTCCGACAGGTTAAACACCGATAACACGGCGGTTGTCACCGCGATAGCGTGGTCGAGGTTAATGCTTTCTTCATGGCAAATGGCAAGGCCTTTACCGGTGATTTCCGCCTTGAAGTCCAGGTCGTAGTTATCTTCTGGTGACTCCGACTGACCAAAAGTCGGCTCAAAAGGATCGCACTCCGGGTGGTTCTGAATAATACTCAGGACAAGCAATTCAGTGAGGGAACACTCTGGAACAGGTTTAGACAGCAAGAGCTCACCTTCCGCCACATCCGTGTCTGTAATATACGCAATCGCGTCCAGTGCCATCTTTGCCTGTTCCTGTGAACAGAGAATTGTGAAGGATGCCTTAGTGTAATTATTCGCCATTGCATAACGCCTTATTTAATTAAATGTGATTGCTGCTGTGAATAAATAATATCAAAAAAGATACCTGCACCTAATAACCCGGATTGAAATATTCCCTAAGTTTTTATAGAACAGACAGACGCCAGTTCTATTAACCCCACTGTTATTTTAGTAGCGGTGTTAAATTTACATATGGCAATAATAAAAAACCGCCACGAGGGCGGAATTTATTAGACGGGAAAGATTTGGTTATACGGTATGTTTCAGGGAAGAAGCAATGAGCCTGTCTGGTAACAGTGATTGCAGCGACGCAGACGAAATGACAAGCGCCTGTTCCATGTGCGCTTCACCTTCGGTGATACATTGCCGGAATGCCGCTTCAGCTTCACAGGAGGAGTCGGCTTCGATCAGCATCACCTCATCCTCATCATCAAACATCATGCGGCCTGAGATAATATACAGTCGGCTTAAGTCCGGGGTATTTACAGCGTTGCCATTTTGGCTAATCATCATTTTTCTCCGTCTGCTATTTTTAAATTTGGCAGTTCCGCCACCGGCAATTAACAGCATCAGCCCTGTAAACCTGGACAGGTATCAACGTAACTCATTGGTTTGCCGATCGCTGCACTCAGGCGAAGGATTTCGCCGCAGGAAACGTACCGCAGCATTTCAGAGCGCCCATGTTTCTGGTATTCATCCACCGACATGGTTCGCCAGTCCTTGTGCGGTGCGGTGCTGCACAACTGCCAGTTGCAGGTAGCTGTCGGGCGACGCAGGACATACACACCCAACGAAGGCGTGAGTCCTCTGCCAAATGCCTGCTCCACCACAATACGCACTTCAGAGCCGTCGGCACGTTTCAGTATCTGACAAATTTTAGTGATGAGCTGTTCGGATACCATACTGTTAACCTCGACTGTCAGTTGGGTTGCTTTAGGTATATTTTACCAAAGCCGATTCTCTGGCTAATAAGTAGGACGTGATTTTTTATTAATTTACTTTCATTTGGCGTAAATATTAATTACAAAGAATGACCTGGTCTATTTTAATCAATATTCCCCAAAGTATTTAATAAGCAAACTGGCAGAACTCTAAATTAAGTTACCGGGTAGCCATTACCCGGACTGTTCCTGAAATGACTGATACTGACCTGCCGGAGAATCACGCCCGCTTTAGCGAAGGAGGGGCCTGGCTGAAAAATTACTTTTCCCGGTTGCTTACCGTAAACTATTTCAGCCGGGAGTCGAACTGGTAAGGAATCTTCTGGACAGTTTTCATCAGATCAAATATAGCCGGATGAGACGGGTTTAAAAGGTAGTTAAACTCCACCGGAGATAATGCACTGGGAACACGCAAGGCAACAGAAGAACCACTTTCAACCCAGTTATCGCCGAACCGGGCAAGTTCGGCGGGCGCATCTTCACTTGCCCAGTTCGGCGGCAGCAGCTTCAGGTCAAAGACCTGGATCTGATCATCCGGGACATCAATGCTCAGCAGCGTGTAAGCGTCCAGAAGCTGCGGAGCATTGATATGCACCAGCGTCTCCAGCATGGTCAGAGAGGCCGTCTCGGACAGATAGACAAGCGCTGTGCCGACACTGTTCCAGCGGCCTCCCGCTTCTTTCGCCCCTAATCCAGACCATGCGGTCGATATATAGCGGGTCTTGGTCATCCGGTACAGGATCACGAATATACTCCGTGTTCAATACGGGTGATCAGGCGCATCACTTCGAGCGCGCCGGTTTCCGAAGAGACGACGTCTGCCGGAGTCTTCCAGTTCAGGCCACGATTCGGCTCGTTCAGCCATTTCTGTGCGGCCTCTTTGTCGCCTTCAAACAGCTCTACAGCCCGTTCAATGACGCGAATAATACGCACCAGACGTTCGCTCTGCTCCGCTGTGAAACGGGCTTTAACGCTGCGATTGAACGTGGTGTTCGGAATACCGGACATTTTGCGCAATTCCGACGGAGTGATGTTCGCCCATTCAGAAATAGAATGGGCGACTTTACCTTCCAAGCCATGACTGATTTTGTCCATCAGCGCAATGCCGTCGTTATCCAGACCCACAACCTGCCATAAGCCGTGTGGGTTCATTTTGGCTACGTCTGGAGAATAAACTTTCATCGTCATAACCGCTCCTCCCATTTGGTATTTTAATTGTACCATATGGGACAACATCGGCAAACTTTTCACCTTCCACACAACGTCAGTTCAACACCCTGCTTACTCTGTCATGGGCATTGCCTTGAATGTTCCAGTACAGCCCTGCGGCCCAGGTTGCGCCCCGTTCCGACATCTCCTCGGGCGTTTCCAGCCATCCACGCGGAATAGTACCTGTGGCGTCCCCGATAACCCCGAGACGCAGGCGGCAACGCGGACGCCGCCGGGGACATCGCAGTCGGATTCCACGATGAGCATCACTTCCAGTAATGCGCCGTACGCTTCAACACGATCGCCCTTTTGCTGTTCAATGGGGGAAACCTGTTCAGTCAAAATCTTCATGCTCACACTCCCTTCAGGGATTAAAATTGACGTCGTCGTTTTTAAGGCATCCGGGAGAAGAATCCTGGTGGCCATTACACCGGTATGTTGCTTAATAATTTTCGGTCAGTGCCGTCCCCGCGGGCGTCACTTCCGACTTATGGCCTGGCGGTACTAACGCCTGCCGGTGGGCTGTATTCCAGAGCATCCGCATGGATGATTTTCAACACGGGGATCGTGAGAAAAGGCCTCGGCAACCAGGTTAATCACATCCTTTTTCCCGGTTGCCCTGCCCTGATCCCGTATCGTTTAGACCCGGTATATCTTGGCATCCTGCCAGGGCGGCAGCTGACTACGGTGATCGGGTATTAAAATCGGGTCAGTCTGTTTTACCGCGGATTCAGCACCTCGCTCCTGGCGTGAAATCGACATTCCCGGATGCCCTCCCTGGTCGTCCGGTGCGCTCGCGCTACTTCCAGCGATATGGGATAAAATAGGTCTCGTTAACGCCAAGAAATTCGGTCAGGGAATGCATCGCTCTGGCGTCGTATGCCGTCACAATAAAGCGGTAACCGTCCACCGTTTCGATGTAGCTGATCCCCCCTGCCGTGCTGCTGGCATTCACCACTTCCGCCGTCATCATAAACTGGCCTTGCGGGAATTCCTGTGACAGGTAGAGAAAACCGGTGGTTGCTGATGACGGTGTGGCATTCATCAGCACACCGTTAAATTGCTGGCCGTGTCGTGCCGGGATTAATTTGCTCTCAGCCGTCGCCTGCTTCAGCAGTTTCCGGATCAGGGTTTCCTCTTTATATGAGATGTAGTCGCGGACATCATCTTCAGCCCCGGAACGTGAGCAAACACCTACATGGGCAAGCCGCCGGTACTCGTTACGCATGTAGGCATGACAGGATGCACCGGCTCGCCCCTGAAGGGTGACACCAAAATCCTCACACAGCATCAGTACCTGGCGCAGATTGTTGGCATACACCGTCGCAGTAAGGGTCAGATTATAGCTGACGAATGTCAGCTCAAAAACCCGAGTATGCGTGTCACTAACGTGTGCCTCCATCCGGATCACCGGCTTTTCCGTCAGCGGATATGGACTACCGGTCACGCAGTACGTGGTAACGCCGCTAAAACACTCGCCGATCACGCTGGCAATGACCTCATCGGCGTCAATGACAGCCGGTGCAGGGACATAAATCTGAAACTGTCCTTCCGTGCCGGACCTGGTAAGGACGGGGTACAAACGCGGGGAATTAAGTTGTTCAAGGTTGGCATTGATCAGTTCTGTCCCGCAGGGTTCCCCTGTGGGTGTATCGAGGCGCAGACCCAGGTTATCGCAGAAGTCGACGATTTGCCGGGATTGTGCCGCCGTAACTGGCCCCGAGAAAGTTAGACCGTGCGTCGTCATCTTCATCTCACGTGTCCGGGTCTGGGTATTCTGGGACCATGGCTGTAAAGACAGTGTAGTCCAGCTTAGTGAAGGAATGACTGTTTCATTAAGTGGGTTAATCAGTTGGCAATGAGGATTCAGCCGGGGGGCAAGAGCATCAAATATGAAGCTTGCCTGTTGTTTCGAGCTTGCCTGAATATAAAACATCACATCAGTGCCAGCATCCCTAGATAAAATACCGAAAAGTTTCATTTTTTACCTTAATGGATTAGCGATTTATAATCATGCGCCGACAGGTGAACGTTATGTACGCCATCATTCCACTCAAAGAATAACCTATATTTTGAGTTGACTCGAATGGACGAGTACCGGTTTGCGGTCATTCTTAAGCGTTCGTAACGTAAACTACTGGCTAACAATTCACGCTCGGTTTTTACATTGTTTAACGCTTCCAGTTTGCATGAAATCGCATTTGACAGATCAGCAGGAATACCTGCTGTTGACTTTCCATTACGGAAAAAATATTCCAGCCGCCTGTCTTTAAATGAATGGATCATATTCCCCTCCGTAATGACATAAGTATGATTAAATAAAAACTATAAAAGCCTAAAGCTAATTTATTAAATCCCAAGAATTCTGGCTGCGACCGTCAGTTGTTTATCACTTAATGGATATTTCCGTGATAACGTCGATTTAAGACTGTTCAGAAAACTGTTCTCCCCGTCTTGCTGCGTGATGGCATCAACCATCTCCTGATGGCTCTGACACCACAGACTGAACGCAGAACTCTTTGATTTAAAAGCATGTTGACGCTCAACTTCCTGAGCTGCTGAAATCTTACGAGCCGCTTCCGGATATGTGCGATATAATGCGTTAAGGGTGTAACATGTACGGGTTGTGACCAAGCTATAGCCCGTGGCATTACAGGCAATGCAGCGACTTTTATAAAAGTGTTTACGTTCTCCACGGCCTTTGCATTTATTGCAAATGACCCGGTAAATATATTCCCCTGTGCCTTTTACTGAATCAATACACTGAATCTTAGCGTGGTCGATCGCTGTTCCGCTCCGGTCAAAGTATTTATCCATTTTTGATTCCTCAGGTTTGGTCTGAAGTAATCATGACAGATTGGTCACGCTGGCTAATAACCAAAATTAATTTTTTTGAAAAAAATACGAGCGCCAGAAGGATATTTTATATATGCAGGATTCAATTTTACGTGAAAGTTTTTTTCAGAATTATCTGTCTAAAAGCGCCAGGAACAATCCCAATGAGGTAGTTATTACATCCCCAAAAGGCAAGGCTACTTTACAGCCTTTTGAGTAGCAATATATATGTATTAAATATAATAACAGCATGGTCCTTTTAATGAACTTAACGTCCGCCTTCACGATTTTTTTCGGTTCCTTGTAAGACCATATAGCTGGCAAATATTCCGCTCACATTGAACCACATCCCCGACAGGGTGCCACAACAGCAGAATGACACTGTAAAGTAGAAATGGTGGGTATCAAGTGATGCCGCAGGACGCGATACGTGCAGGCTGAAGCGGCTGAGCCTGTTCGTCTTCCGGCTGTAGCGCCCCTTCCCCGTCAACAACCTGTCTGACCAGCTGGTATCGCTGGCGTTCTCCCTCCACGCCGATCGACGACTTTCGGGATCTGTCTGGGTCACGAAACACCGGAAGTCAGCTAGCGTGTCAGCTTTTGGTGTGGGCATCTCACCGTTGTTGTTCAGGCTATTCAGTTGCGGTGATGTCATACCGGTACTCTCCTCCCATGAAGCCATGAGAAAAGTTACTTTTCGGGATTAAAACAGCCTGGTTTTAATATAAATTAAGAGGATATTTAAAAAAAATACCTGCCGACAACTTATTAAGAAAAAAAGCCCGAATGCTAGAGTATCCTCATTCAAAAAGAGGAGAACTAATCATGCAAAAATATTTGTTACCTGCCATATTTGTTACCTGCCGATCTTGCGGAAATTGTTTGTGGATTACTGGTGCAACCCACATTAATGAATGAATTAAAAACACCGGCATCGCATAAGGCATTTATGCAGGACATAGGTGAGCTGGTGGCGAAACATTGTGGCGGTCAGATTGACGGCGTGATCATGCCGGAGGATCGCGATGAAGACAGCCAGGCTGATTACCTTACCTCTCCGGATGTAGCCCCTTATATTGTCGTCTCTCCAAGCCCGGACATGCACTCCCTCAAAGAAAACGTCTGGCGTCACCACGTCCGGGATGGCTGGCTTGACCATATCAAAGGCAGTGTCGAAGAAACCCCTGAAGAATTGCCGACCCACAAAGAGTGCGCAGTACGCCGCTACGCTCTCCAGCGGATGCTCCTTCAGGGAGAAACCAACCATGCTAATCTGCCAGTGCAGATGGTACGGATGCGTGAATACATCACCGACGATGTTGAGCAGACCGGGTCTCCAGCAGAGTTTAACGTCACGATGGCATTCGGTGGCCATGCCATGCTGGCAGTCAAAGATATGGATTCGCGCCTGGTGATGGCCCTGACGCTGTTGATTGAAAATGGGGTTCCCTCGGTCCACGTTAACGCGGGTGACACTGATCCTTCAGTTCTGCAAATCCGGGCGGCTCACGGCGGTATGGTCCTTTCAACTGACTCCCTTAATCATGAATTCGGTATTTCACCTTCTGACCAGTATACCTACGGACGCCCTGGCTTATTAGTGAAAGCCGCCTCCTGATTCATTAATTTCAAATCTATCATTATTATTTAATCCCATTATTAGCCCCTAATTTATGGGGCTAATATATTTTTAAAAACTTCATTTCAGGTTATTAACCAGCAAACCGGGACTGGTAGAATTAATTCATCAAAGAAAAGGGGGGGACTATCATGGCCAAATTAATTTCGACACGTGAACTGGCAACAATTATTACTGCATTACTGGTGAAACCGGAATTACTTGGTGAGCTGGATTCTCCAGAAAAGCATCGCGCCATGATGGAAGATCTGGGGCGTGTTGTGGCAGAACATTGCGGCGGTAATGTCACTGAAATCGCACTGCCGGAGACCGATGGTACGGCTGATGATGGCGAGTTGTTGGATGTCCCACCTGTCCGTTATCTGGAAACAAAGGAAAGCTCCCCGTATCTCATCGTACACCCTGACGACTCACTGCCGTCGCCGACGCAAAACGTCTGGATGCACGCTGATCCTGATGGCTGGGAAGAGCATTTCAACGACGAGGCCGATGCTCTGACGCCAGAGATGAGCCAGCAGTTTCGCCAGCAGGTTTATGCACTACTGACGCCGGAATCCCTTACAACCTCTTCAGAGATGAGACTGACTTTCAGGACTGGCAATTGGGTGCAACCGAGCTACCAGAAGAAGACTGTCAGCCCTATCAGGTGAAGGTATCAACAGATAACAACCTTCAGTGTGAAGTGGTGGATGAATCCGGCACGACGTGTTTCGGCCTCATTCTGGAGATCGACCGGGGTGTGCCGACGCTGCACATCGACACTGGCAGTGATTCACTGCTGCACATTCACGCGGCACACGACGGCTTGGTTCTGACACCGGATGCGCCGAACCACCGATTTGAAGATGCTCCAGTAGATCGTTTTTCTTATAACAGCCCGTCCCTGTTGGTGCCTGGGGTGTAACGAGGCATTAAACCCAGCGGTATGTAGACCCTGGGTAATGTGATTCAACACAGGAGTCGGACATTTGTAGACTATGGTATCAGCGTGAAGGGGGAATGAGATGCGCGATTTACCTGGAATGGAGGAAGCAGAAAATCAGGCCTCCGTAATGTATCAAAGGTTCGGACACCTCGACGCGTAGCCGCGTAGCCAGGCGAAAAGCATAAAGGTCACTTCGTTTTTATCAACGGCCAGCACGGCGACCTGTGTGTTGTGCATAGTGAATTTTCAACCTTTGACGAAGGTCCTGGCTATTTCAGCGACTGAGCCGATTTCATCTGGGAATTGGTTAAAGACGGTGGACCCTGCTCTAAGGTTGGAATCTACAGGTTTGACAGTGAATTCACGTTTCCTAAACGCCGAAACGGGAAAAGATTTTCAGGAAAAGTGACGTGCCTGCAATCATTCTAAGTGCGTAGTGCACGAGTACCGACAGGTCATCAATAAAACGAATGGCTGCAAAGTTCGCGAGCAGCCATACCCATTAATCAACTCGACTGAGAACATAAAATTGACGAACGTTGACGCAACTAACAAGAAGACCAGTCTGGGATTACCCACTCTCGAACAGGTCTATGCTCTGCTCAAGGCCAACTATAAACCCGCACGATTTGCTGATCGGGATGGGGAAATCTGGGGGCATGAGTATTCATGGAATCTGGCAAGATCAAGCCTACAAGACCTGGAGAAGTACGGGAAATCGTATGTATCGAAGCATGCCGATCGGATGGGCGATGGATTCAGTTTTGGTCCTGACCTGGTCATTATTCGCTGACATGCGCACGGAAGTGAGTAAATGGCAGTCTAATATGTGGGTTCCGACGCGGCCCCCTTCTCTCTATCTATAGCGGCCCACAGGAATCCAAATAATACCGGTGTGCAGTCTTCGGACGTTTTTCAGTAGCCATATCCCTCCAGCAGACGTTCCAGTTCTGCCATGACGAGTGCGGGGGGGTAACCAGATGACGCCAAGAAACATAAACTGGCTCTACATTCGAATTTTATACCGATCGAGCGTGAGATCCTGCCCCCGGGGAGCACGATAGCAAATCCTCTCCAGGGGGTAACACTCGTGATAAGCGGTTTCTCAGCAATCTCTGATAAGTGACTAAATTAGGTAAGCGTCAACGGAGCACCGTATTGACGCTTATTTATTGGTGAGTACTACGTTCCATGGCAGGAGTTCATCAACT
>NZ_VNXE01000117.1:0-18962 GCF_009820115.1 Escherichia sp. HH41S | reverse complement strand
GGGGGCGGCGGCGCAGCAATGTGCCGCTGCTACCCGACCCGGCAGACAGGACAACACTGCAGTAGTCAGAATCAGAGTAGGAAGAAAAAGAGAATAATCACGGGAAAGGTAATGTCATTTCTGACAACTGGCCATAAACAGAGAAGGCGGGGGAGAAGAACGGGCGCCGCAGGCGCGCGTTCATCCCCGTTCCCGAAGGGAAACGGCCTTCCTGAAGTCAGGTTGTTCATGCCCGTACAACATCAGCAAGGAGAAAGGGGCTACCGGCGAACCAGCAGCCCCTTTATAAAGGCGCTTCAGTGCAGTCAGACCAGCATCAGCCCTGAAAAGGCGGGTCTGCGCCCGCCTCCAGGTTGCTACTTACCGGATTCGTAAGCCATGAAAGCCGCCACCTCCCTTGTCCGTCTCTGTAACGAATCTCGCACAGCGATTTTCGTGTCAGATAAGTGAATATCAACAGTGTGAGACACACGATCAACACACACCAGACAAGGGAACTTCGTGGTAGTTTCATGGCCTTCTTCTCCTTGCGCAAAGCGCGGTAAGAGGCTATCCTGATGTGGACTAGACATAGGGATGCCTCGTGGTGGTTAATGAAAATTAACTTACTACGGGGCTATCTTCTTTCTGCCACACAACACGGCAACAAACCACCTTCACGTCATGAGGCAGAAAGCCTCAAGCGCCGGGCACATCATAGCCCATATCCCTGCACGCTGACCACACTCACTTTCCCTGAAAATAATCTGGTCGTTCAGCCAGTTCACGGGCAATCCGTGTGATTGTTGCCGCATCACGCCGCCTCCCGGAGTTTGTTCGGCACCATCCACCGCTCCATCTCACGGACAGCATGACCGGCCTCTCTGGCTGCCAGACTGGCTTCCGCGATAACCTGCCAGAATGGCATATCCTGCCACTGCCAGCGTTCCATTCCGGCCAGTAACGAAAGTATCTTAGCGGGCATGAAAATGGCAAATAACGGTTAAAAATCGTGGCGTTGACAGGTTGTACGGCATCTGCTGAAGCATATGCAGGATATTGATGAGACCAGAACGATCACGCTTATGGAAAAACTGATCGTTACGGGTGCTTCGCCGTTCTGGATAGCCGATTTTATGCGGGATCTTATCTGGGAACATGGACTTGCTCAGAATGCAGTACCTTCGCCTTCAGACGCTCTTTTCAGTCGCGATATTACGGAACGGTTGCGTGACAGGTTTGCGGAACGTATGAATCAACCAGAACTTCAGCAACAGCTTCTCCTGCGCAAGTCTCTTCTCGGGTATCTCTACGCCTGGAGAGACATGAGTTCAGGTGAAACCGTGAAGCAATGGGTCAGAGAAGTTACTACCACTGATGAAGGCCTTGTTAACCTGTTGATACGATTACAGACCAGTGTCTTCAGCTCCCACCGAGGGGCATATCGCCGGATTGCGCGTGACCAGGTCAGTCCGTTCTTTGATGACTGGCCAGCAGTCGAAGAGAAGTTGAAGGTTATGCTGTCCGGCAACGAGCTGACTCCGGAGCAGGAAGCGCTCAAAACAGCGCTGGAAAATGACGACTGACCAAAAATTAAGGCCGCTTAGCGGCCTTTTTCTTACTAAATGAAGGAGATCAGGCGCTTAATGCTTTATCCTTGTCAAAAGGAACACCGGCATACGCAAGCTCACTCAGCAGTTTGCGTTTCCATCCACCATGCTCATCAAGCTCGGTATAGAGAACCCCGGCAAGATCTGAAGGGATTTCGATATCTCCCTTCCTGAGTACAAGTACTTTCCCGCGTCCAAGCTTCCCGGCGAAATATCCGAGCTCATACAGGACATTCTGGCGTGCGCGGAGACGTGTGCTTTCAGATGCCAGAGCACTGCCGCTATCGTCGGGCGTCATCAACACGATGGCAAAACTGACATCCCCTGACTCTGCTTCAAATTTCTCGATAATCGTCCTGGAGCCGTCAGGACGTTCTGAAAGAATGATTTCCTCAAGACCTATCCGGGATATAAAACGGGCAACAGACTGAAGGGCATCATTATCATGGCCATGAACAATAAAAATTTTTCGGGAAACCGGCCGAAACACTGCAGGCTCAGGATCGTGTTGGTTTTCCACATACAACTGGTAATCGCGCACGAACGGGGCAACTAATGACGACGTGAATTTTCGAATGGATTCAATAATGTTTCAATCATAGAAAAATGTATGACAGAAATTAAAGGAAAAATTGTTATCGTCTGCCATTTTCTCGATCAGCAGCAACTTCAGGCCCAAAATATCAGCGGGCTCATCAGGCCACTGTAGAACAGCGGAACCAGCCATGCTGGATTCAGTATCTTCACTCCTGGCCAGAAAGGTATCAAGTTCAACATTGCGGGTCAGATGTGCATTAACTGACTGCAGATTCTCTGAGTTCAAGAGCCGGGCCAATTGCTTAAGAGGTTGCTGATAGTTCTGAACGTCAGCGCGCTGAAGGTCGAATACGCAATTTTTAAGTGACTGAAAGATATCAATTGCCATCCTGCCCGCTCTCCTGTCTTTGTTGTTCTGCTCTGTCCAGAATCTGTTGGCGCAGATTTTCTTTCATGTGTTCGATTAATGGGCTGACCATCGGATTAGTGGCATAACCAGAAGCGCGTTCGTACACCATGGAATAGGCTTCCTGAATCGCGTTCTCAATGCTGACAGGATCGTTAGCATCGAAGTGGACATCATAACTTCCGTTTAATGCCTCTGTTGCTCTCTCAACCTCTTTTAGCTGTTTCTGCATTTTGTCTAAACCTGTGATTTTGACGCTCATAACAACCTCCGGACTAAGTGAGATGTATCAACCTTTATAGATAGCACGTTGGAGATGTGGGGTAAGGGATATCACTCAAATTCCATGTAATTTCATTAAGATCAGACTTAACCTTTTTTCGGATCTCCGATAAAAAAGAAAGAAATAGAGATATGCTAAACATATGCCTGACATCTACATATGCTACCGCTATACATATGCCACACATCTGCCTATACTAAACATATGCACGCACCCGGTGCTTTGAATATTCCGGATATGTTTCACATATCCATATGCTCGGGAGAGAAAAAACATGAGAACCGTATCGATATTTAAAAATGGCAACAACCGCGCCATCCGTCTGCCTCGTGATCTGGATTTTGAGGGGGTGAGCGAGCTCGAGATCGTCCGGGAAGGGGACAGCATCATCCTGCGCCCCGTCCGGCCAACCTGGGGATCATTCCTAGAGTACGAAAAAGCCGATCCAGATTTTATGGCGGAGCGCGAGGATGTTGTCAGCGACGAAGGGCGATTTAACCTGTGAACAAGACTTATATGCTTGATACCTGTATCTGCTCGTTCATCATGCGTGAACAGCCAGAAGCCGTCCTGAAGCGTCTGGAGCAGGCGGTGCTACGCGGCCACCGTATAGTGGTCTCGGCCATCACCTACTCTGAAATGCGCTTCGGGGCTACCGGCCCAAAGGCCTCACCACGTCACGTCCAACTGGTCGATGAATTCTGCGCCCGCCTCGATGCCATCCTGCCCTGGGATCGCGCCGCAGTAGACGCCACCACGAAGATTAAAGTGGCACTGCGGCTGGCCGGGACGCCGATCGGCCCGAACGACACGGCGATTGCCGGGCACGCCATCGCCGCCGGGGCGATACTGGTAACGAATAATACAAGAGAATTTGAGCGAGTGCCTGACCTGGTGCTGGAAGACTGGGTGAAGTAAGACACTCTTTTCAAAGTCAGGAGATAAGGGCACCAAGAAACAGCCCGTATACGGGCTGTTTTAACAGATATCTACAGTAAGCGGTCCTAAACTGTAGGGTATCTTCGAAGATCAGACTATCAGGGTGCTAAAGCCTATCTTCCGGCGGCAAAAACAGTGGCTCAAGCGATACGGGCAACCGAGCTCTGGTTTGCTGCCGGTGGCAGGGCGATGAGCTTGTCACATTCCATAATCACGTACTCCGGGATGAGATCGAATCTGGACGGATCTAGTTGACAGATGAACTCATTTTCAATGTGGTACGTTTCGTTAACGAATTTTCGTATTACCGGATGGTCCTGATCCAGTTCCAGTAAACGGAATACCTGCAGTTTTTCATAGCCGTTACGACAGCGACGGTACAGGTTTTTTATTTCATCTGGGCTGCTGACGAGAGCCTGAAGTCGCGGGTAATCAAAACTGTCCACATACTCCCGGATATCCCGCAAGGCCTGCTGAATTTTCTCAGGAGCCATTTTGGGATAGCCCGAGCCCGCAGCGGCAGGCTCGCGATAATCCAGCGGGACGACGCGTCGATGGAATAGATTGGATAGAAGCTGATAAGCATCACCACGTTCGTCAACGATTTCAAAGTAGCGACGAAGATAGATGAGCTTAATGATCTCCTCACAGTCTGCTGACGCGGTGATGGATTTGCAGATCTGCATGAATGTCATGATATCGCCGTCGTTAACAGGTAATTCTTCTATGACTCCAGCAGACAGGCGCAGGCAGGAGGCGGTCACCTGATTACTGAACAACCTTCTGACTGACTTCAGCGTGTCAATCACAGGCTCCACGTCATGCGTCAGCATAAGTACAGTCCGGTTCTTCAGGCATTCACCACTTGCACGTCTGAACAGCATTTCAAGAATGGCAAACTTCTTGTTTTTATCAAAAGAAGATATGGGATCATCAAGGATAATCAGTCCCGGGTTTTTTGACAGGCATTCATACATGAATAACACAATCGCAAAGGCGTTCCGTTCTCCATAGCTGAGATGCTGGCTACCGCCGCTGACGTACCCGTCAAAATCTATGTGTCGTAGCCTGAGTTTTCTCTGCTCTCCCTCGCCGGCTATATCCACCCTGTATTTATAGCCTGCATAAGTGAGGAAATTATTGATGTTTGTTTTGTGCTGTGCGATCAGCCGGATCATGCTGTCCCGGTGCCGGTTAATTTTTCCCTGCAGCGGTCCGGCAAGGTTTATCAGGTCCATAAGGGCCGCGTTCAGTCTGTCGGTGATCCCCTGCATGAGTTCGGATTGCAGATCAGGGAAGAACTGCAGGTCAATCAACCTGGCAGTGAGCACCTCCCGAACGTTCTGCTGTTCCTGCAGGCTGAAAACATTCAGGCCTCTCAGCGCAGTGAGTTTCTCTGTCAGAGTATCGGTCTGGCGTTTCAACGCCACTAGGTACTCGATATGTTCGGCTTCCGGACCGTTCTGAAGCATAGTAATGGCCAGAAGGCGTTCTCTGGCGCTCTCCGTCAGGTAATTACCGAGGTTTTCCACCAGTCTGATGATAGCGGTCAGGTTTTTAATGGTGGATTTATCGTATTCCTCTCTGACTTGGCGAATTTGTGCTTCCTTTCCCGTGATATCACCGGTACAGAACGGACAGCAGCCATCCGAAAGGGGCGAAAACTCGAGTCCCTTTGTCTGCCAGTCAATCCATTCCACGCGGCGTTCACTGCGGATGTAGGGTTGATAGTTCTCAAGACCAGCCGGAATGTGGTGTATTTTATTTCCGCCTGACAGACCTCTCATGCCGGTTGAAGAACGTGAAATCCCGGAACTGGTTGATCTGAAAGCATTACTGAGTTCCTGTAGATGGTCTATCAGAGAGTTCAGCTCAGTGTGATCCGTGAAAACAGCCCGGATCTTTTGCGTCATTTCTTCTATTTCACGCTCTCTTTCCGCATGGGCTTGATTGCGGATAAGAATATTAAAGCTATCACTGATGAGCTCGTCCGGTTGGAACGTAAACTGACTGACGTACTCCTCGTTGAAGCACATCACGTCCCCAATCCCGTCAGCACCGATGACAATGGGCCCGGTGCTATCGGGGTTTTCTCCGCGCAGCCGGAAGGGCATCAGTGCCTGTAGTCCCTGAATGTCGTCCCGCGCCGCACAGCTTATGGCCCGTGACAGCGTACTTTTTCCAGTACCATTTGGCGCAAACTTAATGTTCAGTTTATCGGCAGTGAGGGTGATATGTGCTCGTACGATGTTATTGCAGTGGCGTATTTCAATGTCCATTTATCTGTCCTTTGCCAGTTATTCCGGGGGGATTCATATCCTTCCGCAAAATGTGCCCGCATGCTGTGATGCAGATACATAATACATTTCGTTTATACCATTGCTTACACCTCTCCGAGGTGTTCATATCAGAAACAAAGATTAGGTCGATCCGACTTAGCCGGAAACCGGATCTGCGCGGCAGAAAAGACGCAAATAATATGATAATAAACAATACACATATAATCATATCAGATATGATTTTTATCATTAATTATGAAATAATATCTGATATTATCAATAATCAATAGCACACAAATCAAACAGGATATGATTTTTACCTGTCAGAACATTATCAGATGGAGCGTGCAGGATGGATCAGGAAATGACGTTTTCACTCAGCTATGAACAACTGACCCGGTTTGCGGAACGACGCATCCGGGAATGCAATCTGGACAGCCAGGGCGCGATTTATCTCTGCGAGTCAGCCAAAGCCGGAGCCGTGCTGATCTTCTGGCATGAACTGGCCATAAATGGCTATGCCTCAATGAATGCCATAAGGAGACAGGAGCTCATTGACGCCGACTTTCAGCGCCTCAGAAAGCTCATCTGGCCGGAGGATGACAGGTAATGACCCAGAGCCGCCGACCGTCGCCACTGCAGCGGAGAGTGCTGATTGTGCTGGCTGCGCTTGATGAAAAACGGCCGGGCCCCGTGCTGACGCGGGACCTGGAACGGGTGCTGGAGCGAAGCGGGGAAGCCCCGGTCTACGGGCCAAACCTGCGCGCGTCCTGCCGTCGTCTGGAGGATGCCGGCTGGCTGCGTACCCTGCGCGCCCCGAATCTGCAGCTGGCTGTCGAGCTGACGGACGTCGGCCGGGCCGTGGCACAGCCTCTGCTGCAGGCAGAACAGGACCGCCTCCGGGCAGAACAGCGTGCGGCAGAAGTCGTCGTACTACCGCTGGTCCCGGCCGCAGGTCTACCCGCAGAAGGCACTTCTGCCACTGATCTGGCGGTGGAGCTGAACGGCATGACGTATCAGGCCTGCCGTGGGGATTTTGTGGTGCGTCTCGACGGCAGCACCTGTCTGCAGTTATGGAATAAAGAAGGCAGGGTGGTACGCCGGGAGGGCGATCCGCTGGAAGTGGCGCAGTGGCTGCAGGCCTGTCATGATGCCGGAATGGAGGTTCGCGTACAGATAAATGAAAGTGCCGCTCCGTAAGAACACGCCTGTGCACGGTTTACACATCATTCTATGGTGGCAGCCGGTTAACTTTCCTGCGCCACCAGTGGATAGGAGATATGATCAGTCATAACATTAAGTCTAAAATTACAGACATCTCAAAAAGTCTGTAGCATAAAAGAGGCCTGATGTAGAATACTGTGCCAAATAGAATATTAAAAGGATTTGATATATCCCCTGTTCACAGTTATATGTTTCTGAATTACATGGTGAACTCCCCCAACATAATGCTAGGATTTGAAAATGGCAGAAAAAAAGAAAAAAACCATTACTGGTCAAGTCTTGAACTCCATTAAAATTAACAAACTAAAATGTATAAATGGATTAAACGAGATTATTTTTAAACCTCATGCGTTAACCGCAATTTTAGGTCCAAATGGAAGCGGAAAATCAACAATACTCCATGCTATAGCAAGCATATACATGCCTGAAAAAGGTTTCCCCGGTGAAGACCATCGGTTAATGCATTTTTTTCCACGCAGTCCACATGCTGAATGGAACGGCAGTGACTTCATTGTAAATTTAACTTATCGTAAAGATGGTGTAATGATTGAAAATGAATTAAAAAATTATGGAAAAGCTGATGTTCGAGGCTCACGATGGATTCAGATTTATGCTCGTCGTCCTTTAAGAGAAGTTTACTATCTTGGCATTGATAAATGTGTTCCTATAATAGAATCAGAAAAAAAGAATAATATTCAGTATGAAACCAGCAGTGTCAGTAATGATTTAATAACAAACATTCTTCATTACGCCTCCTATATACTTAATAAACCATATACAAGTTTCAATCAACATCAACAACCCAATGGAAAAATATTGATTGGAGTTGAGTCAGAGGGACTGGCCTACTCATCATTAAGTATGAGCGCAGGAGAGCAAAAGATATTTTTAATTCTGGAAACAATATTAAAAGCGGACAAGAACGCCTTAATATTAATCGATGAATTAGATTTGCTGTTGCATGACGAAGCATTGAAAAAGTTAATAGACGTCATATCAACTCATGCCGAAGATAAAAATAAACAAATCATCTTCACTACCCATAGAGAAATGGTAACCACTTTATCAGACAAGATAAATATAAGACACGTCGTAAACATTCAAGGCCGTAGTTATTCATTTGAAGAAACAAAACCTGATGCTATAAATAGATTAACAGGTAAATCAACAACTCCCATTGAAATATATGTGGAAGATGATCTTGCTGTTGCAATAATAAATAAAATATGTTCTTCACTTAAGGCCAGCAGATATGTGAAAATATTTAAATTTGGCGCAGCTTCAAACGCATTCACTCTACTTGCCAGTACACTTATTCGTGGAGATAATCTATCTGATAAACTTTATATTCTTGATGGCGACAAATACTCCACAGAAAATGAAAAGAAAACTGCTCTTGATAAAGTTTTCACCGGCACAGAATCACGAACTTATGAGTTAAAAGCGGCAGCGGAAGGAAAAGTAAAACAATTTAATCTCCCAAATGGAGTTAAGCCTGAACAATACATTCATTATCTTATTACAAATGTCCCACTGGACGGATTGGGTGGAGAATATTTAGAAATAATAGAAGCAGCAAGGGATATCAGAGTTGAACTTGATGCTCATAATTATATCTCGAACATTTTAACTAAATTGGGCATTGATCGTCCGTCCGGGTTAACACGAGTGATGGATCTGGCCTCCAGGCATCCCGAATGGGATCAGTATGTAAGTGAAGTCACTGACTGGTTACAGCCCGTAGTTTCTGATTTAATGGAACGATTACCTGAGAATGATACAGTAGATATAACTTAAAATATCCAACCATCCCGAATGAGCAAATACAAAAACTCATTTGGGATAATGATTAATATAATTATGCTGGCTCATTTCATGCCTGTCATAAAAAAACAACAAATTTTATTCTGTTATTTTCTTAACGAAGATATTATGTTAATTGTGAAAATATGATATATATTATTATATAAGAACATATCGTAGAGGTTTTTATGGGGAAATATCAGGAAGAAAAGAAAACACCCATCATTATGGTGAAAAAACGTCGCACTCTTTTACCCCCTTCCTTATCTGAAAAAACAGGTGTTATCGCACGTTCAGAGACGGTAAAGATGGAAGATCCAGTATCTGTGGGAAGCAGTTCTCCTGCCGTCGATACTCATCCCTCTGAAGCTTCTGCCAGTAAGAAAAAAAGGAAAAGACGCCGTTTTCCACGCCAGCCTCATTGGACTCATGAATTTACTCACAATTGCGTGGAAAAAGTTAAGTCTCTGTTTCCCCATCTTCGCGCAGAAAGCGGGGGATTTCTTCCACTGAAAATTGGCATAACCAATGATTTTGCCGCATTCCTGACAGAACACCCTGAGACAGAACTGACACTGGATGAATGGTCCTGTGCAATATCCTGCATCACCACCCGACAGGTATATCTGCTGCGTACTGCTGTCGCAGGTATCCCTCGTTATGGACTGGATGGACTACCAGCAGGTCAGGTATCAGAATGCGATGCGCAGAATGCCAGACGCTGGCTGGCAGTAAGGGAAAAACAAAAGCTAAAGATGAAAACCATGCAGGAACAGACCGCGTCAACCGAAAAAATTGAGCGGTAATTTCATCACGATAACAGCAGGTTACCAACACAATGATATTCATTGTGAAGTATTCCTTTCAGGCCAGCTTATGTGTTTTTTGCAGGCTGCTGGTAGCCAGCAGCTTCAATTGATGGGGTTTGAAGCCCAATGGAGCGGAAACGTACGCTAAGAAGCTAACTATATGATTTTAAGTCAATAAAGTCGTGGTGTTGTTAGGCAGGTTTACGTTGATTTGATTACCGAGTTTATTAACACTGAAAGTCCCTGAAACCGCATGGCTACTGGCATTGACGGGAAGAGTAAACAAAACCCTCGTTTTCTTTACTCACCTCTTCTGCTCAAAAAATGAACTTAGCGTACGATCTCGTACGGTTGGGCCTCAAACCCCGTGTACTGTTTCAGTGACATACTTTTTCCTCATATCTGATGTGGTTATTACTGCACCAGATAATACCAGAAAGAAATTAATCTTCAGGTTATGATGATGATAATCATCATAAAAATCGCGTAACAGAAGGATGTTTTATGAGCAATGAGTTGATTAAGAAGTTCACAGAAATAGATATCCCTGGCGGAGGGGGTATTAAAACTGACAACCCCGTCGTTGAGGCAGCAATTGCTGCTGGCATTGTAGGTATTGCAGGAATTGCAGCATATGCAGTTTGCAAGCGTCTTAAGCAGGAGAAAACCCCTTCACCAGGCAACCTTAGCGCCGCTGATAAGGACGATTTACCATAATCCCTTAATTGTACGCACCGTTAAAACGCGCTCAGACGCTTTCTGACGCAAAAACCGTAAAAAGGGATGTTTTACCCGGGGTAAACCGGAAAAATGCGTCAGGAACGTTTTCAGCGCGTTGCATGACTATGCATGAAACTGAATGGCGATCGGTTTGGGCGCGTCCGGTGTCTCAAAGGCTTATTTTCGGATGTTTTCGTCCTCCGGCGTCGTTTTTCCGGCTCCTCCTGGTGGCCAGAAGCAGCACCGTAACGGTGCCTGCCTCACAGTGCTGGATCCAGCACCGCAGCACCGTAAGCAGCACTCCCCCCATAAAATCAGGCACTGTAAGCAGCACCGTAAGGGGAAAATCCGGCCACAATCCAGCACCATAACAGGCACCGTTACAGTGCCTGTTGTTGATTAACGCCATGATTAATAAGGATTAGCACTGTAACAGTGCCGGTTACAGTGCCTGATCCAGCCAGGGGTCCGCTTGGAAAACGGAAATTTTCCCACGCTAAGAGAATTGAGTTGAACGAGTGGTTACATCTAGGCCAGCTAACTCACTGAACGTAAAGGCTGTACGAAATGTTCCGACCGTCCGATAACCATTTGGCTTACTTCCGTACATTTCCTTGCGTAGATGTACAGAATTGTACGATTTCGGACACCAAAACCGCTGTTGTCCCGCCATTCTGGCGATTCCTGAAAGTTATTTGACTAAAAAATAGTCTTAACGTGGTTTATTTTCCGAATTCCAAGCGGACCCCAGCATGTTCCTGCGGAACTCATGGTAATCATTCACCGGAGAGAAATTGAACTGCCGGCAACGCATATTGTAATATCCCCGTTCTCTGTCCTTCTCCTGCATATAACACCCCATGCAGCACGGACAGTACGAATATTTATACAGATGTAATAAATACAGATACTGAAGTGTTCAGCATATGATTATCGAAAAACTCCATCTGAAAAATTTCAGGCATTTCCCCGAAGTTAACATTAATTTTAACAGAGGCTTTAACTTCATCAGTGGACCTAATGGTTGTGGGAAAACATCGATCCTGGCGGCTATCGGACATACTCTCAACAGTAACACAGAATATTCACGCCATGGCGAAAACTGTGAATACTGGATTGATGTAACTGAACAGGGAAGGAAATTTCGCCCGGGAAAAGGGGCTGGCTCCATTCGTCCCGCAGGCTACAGAAAAGACGCTCTCATCTCCCACATTTTACCTCCAAGAGAGCAGGGACGTGAATCAATTGATTACTACAATGCTAGAAACATATTGAAACTGCCGCCATTGATTATTGGTGCGCAGAGAAAAATAACATATAAAAACATTACAGGAATGACCAGGGAAACAGATGTAACAGGTAGTCGGAATCATTATTGTGACAACTCCCTCAAATATCTTTACAACTCAGTTGAAAGAAATATTAAACAATGGATGATTAACCGATATTTTATAATCGATAAGGACTGGGCTGTTGAGGAAAAAGAAAACTGGGAGCATCTCATCAAAACACTTCCTGAAATAGCCCCATTCAACAGTAATTTTAAATACATCAGAACCGGGCGGGATCTTGAGCCTGTTTTTTCGATATATGAAAAAGAATGCTACCTTGAAGAACTTTCTTCTGGTTTTCAGGCTATTTTATACATAATAATAACCATATTTGAGTGGATAGAATCCTGCATGCCGGAAGGTGAAAGGTGTGTAAAAAATGCTGAAGGCACTGTACTTATTGATGAACTGGATAACCATCTGCATCCGGAATGGCAACTGACCATCCGCAACGGTATATCAGCCTTGTTTCCTCAATTGCAGTTTATTGTAACAACGCATTCTCCACACCTTCTGGCCTCTGCGAATAAAAACGAAATCATTCTGCTTCCTCCGTCTTATGAAAAAGATAAATATAATATCTGTCCACTGGATAAGACATATTCAGGGTGGTCGACGGATTTAATCCTGACGGGATTAATGGGGGTTCTCAGCCTCGACAGCAAGGAGTATGAAAAACTTGTTGAAGCCTGTTACAAAAACATTGAAGAAAATGATATTGATGAACTGAAGCGTAATTATTCACGACTTGAATCTGTCAGTCATCCGGATGACAGTATCCTGATTGTACTTAAAACCCGGATTGCAGGTATGGAGGCTATCAGATGATAAAACTGAATCGCTTACCATCGCCGGTGGTCCTCAGGGATAACTGTAACGCCTGGACAAAGAACTTAATGGCACTGGTTGATAAATACGGCGGGTATAACAAAATTCCTGCCAAAGAAAAAGGACCTGCCCTCCGGTTCTACCGGCACGAAGATATCAAGCAGACACTGAAAGCCAGCACACATGGAAAATGTGCTTTTTGCGAGGGCATACCTGATGAAACAGGTTACGCTGAGGTGGAGCATTTTTATCCAAAATCGTTGTACACAGAAAAAACATTTGAATGGGAAAATCTGCTCTACGCCTGCAAAGCATGTAATAACCAAAAACTCAATCATGATACATATCATTTGCCTATTGTTAATCCGTATGATAACGATCCTGATGAATACTTCACTTATAATGATATCATGATCAGACCTAAAAAAGGGGCTTACCAGGAAGTTGCAGAAAGAACAATTAAAGTCTGCGGATTAAGCTCACCCAGACTTATTACTGCCAGGAGTGATATTCTTGTCAGCTTTCGTATTTTCGAACAAGAGCTCTCCACTGCTTTAAGCAAATTCCATGATGCCAGAACAGAGAAAAGTAAAGAAGACAGAGCAAGAAAGATCAGTGAAGCATTAGATACCATTGAAAGCATGGCTAAACCTGATGCAAAACTCTCACATTTTTATCGTTTTTTGTTGAACAGTTCAGCTGTTTACCACCAGGCGAAAGATGAACTGAATAATTATCTCTGTGAGGTGTTGTAAGAAATATCACACAGAAATAAAATATATTGATAACTTCTGTTTCCAGGGATAAAAAAACGGTATAAAAATTGGAACAGGACCAATAAATGATGACTGATAACATTCGTGCAGTAATGCACGAGTGTTATCAACAGATCCCACTCAATATTAAAAACGGAAAAATCATACAGCCTGTCAGGCGTACTGTCCGCACTAAATAGCGGTAGTTGGTAAATATTTATTTCATCTATTACTTCAGTGTGACTTTATTACATAATCTTTTTAATATTAACTATAGTTCGCGTTATACCTGTGACACTCTCGAGTACACTTACTTTAGTTAAAAGTAAAAGGGTTAAATAACATGGATTTGATTAATCATATTCCCTTTAGTCTCAGAAAAGTTTCGTGATATTTAAAACGAGCATTAAATCACAGTGAAATTTCTAATAATTATTACACAGGATATTATCCGTTCCTAAAGGGATAAATATAGTGCACAAGATTAAAAACTCATTATGTTCATCAATTTATAACTTAAGAATGTCGATAACCAAACCAGGAAAGTCAATCTATACTTTCAGTGTTGAATGCTTGTTCTACGTCGCTTATTCATTATAGCGATAACAATAATCTATTTTTTCCGTTGTTACTATCAATTCATTAGTATTAGTGTGGAAAAATAATTATTTTCTCAATTATGGTTTCCTATAGTATGTAATGGAGTATGTGATGGCGGTTAAAATTACGCCTGAAGAGTTCAGTCTGTTAATCCGGCGACTGAGCACAAAATGGCGTGTACTGGCGCCTTCTGCCGAGTTTCGCGGCGGGCGGTTTGCTGATACGGATAACATTATTTATCAGCAAATCCGGGGGTGGGATGACCTGGTCTGGCAGGAGAAATCCCACATGTCACCCAGTACGGTTATTTCACCGATAACAGAGACGCTCTTTTATTTTAATAAAGACACTATCCAGATTGCGGAGACGGATACCACACCAGTACTGATATTTGCCCGCGCCTGTGACATTAATGCCATGTCGCGGCTGGATTATATGTATTTATCAAACGGGAATAATTCTGATTACAGTTATCAGCGGCTGCGCGACCATATTCGTTTTGTTCTGATTGAGTGCCCGCAAAGTTTTGAAAACTGTTTCTGTGTCTCAATGGGGAGCAATAAAACCGATAACTACAGTGCAGCAATGCGCTTCAGTGATGACGGCGCCAGTGTTTTTATCAGGGATGCTTTTTTTGAAGAAGCCTTACAGGGAATGGGACAGAGCACGGAATATGAGCCTGTCTTCGTCAGCGAAAACCCGGAGCAGGTTACCCTCCCTGAAAAAATTTGTCAGTCCCCCCAAAGCGTTCGCGACATTATTATCAATCATCCGCTCTGGGATGAGTACAACAGCCGCTGTATTGGATGCGGGCGCTGCACAACCGGGTGTCCGACCTGTACCTGCTACAGCGTTTTTGATGTGGCTTATGACGAAAATCCTCAGCGCGGTGAACGCCGCCGCCAGTGGGCCAGCTGTATGGTACCGGGTTTCAGCGATATGGCCGGCGGTCACCGTTTTCGCCAGTCTGCGGGAGAACGTTTACGTTACCGTGCACTTCATAAAGTCAATGATTACAAAGCCCGCAATGGTACTGAGCATATGTGCGTGGGCTGCGGACGCTGCGATGACCGTTGCCCGCAGTACATTAAATTCTCACGTATTATCAATAAAATGACTGCCGCTGTCCGGCAGGCACTCTCCGGGGAGGCATAACCTGTGTCAACGTGTTCCTGTCACGATAAAGAAAAGCACAGCCTTTTGCCTGCTGCATACCGCATTATTTCCATCACCCGTCATACACCACAGGAGTGGAATTTCCGTGTGGAAGTCGATTTTCCGGCCCGCTGGGGACAGTTTGTCGAAGTCTCCCTGCCATGCGTCGGGGAGGCGCCCATTTCTGTTTCTGACTGCGGAGAGGGCTGGATAGACCTGCTTATCCGCAATGTCGGCAAAGTGACCGGCGCGCTTTTTACCCTCCGTGAGGGCGACAGGGTATGGCTGCGTGGCTGCTATGGTAACGGCTATCCTGTCGATGCCTTCCGCCACAAATCTCTGGTGGTCATTGCCGGCGGTACCGGCGTTGCACCAGTCAAAGGGTTAATGCGCTATTTCGTCGAAAACCCAGAGGAAATCAACCGGCTTGACATGATTTTCGGTTACAGAAACCGGGACTGTGTGCTGTACAGGCAGGAGATGGCGAACTGGCACCGGCACCACAATCTCATTCTGACCCTGGATGAAGGCGAGGCGGATGAACGTTACCGTACCGGGCGGGTCACTGACCATCTGGCAGCACTGACATTTGAAGATGTCAGCACCATGCAGGCGATTGTTGTTGGTCCTCCCGTGATGATTAAATTCACCGTACAGATGTTGCTGGAAAAAGGGCTGCAGCCGGAACAAATCTGGGTGGATTATGAACGCCGGATGGCCTGTGCAGTGGGGAAATGCGGTCACTGCCGCATGGGGGATGTCTATGTCTGCGTCGATGGTCCGGTTTTCAACTATGCCGTAGCCCGTCAGTTTGCAGACTGAGGAAAAAATGATGAGTGTGGATATTGATATCATTAAGGCCCGGGCAAACAACGAATATCGTCTTTCGAAAGTCCGTGGTGAGGCCATGATAAGCGTACGTATACCCGGCGGCATTCTGCCCGCGCACCTGCTGACGGTGGCACGCGAGATTGCGGAAACCTGGGGTAACGGTCAGATCCATCTGACCACCCGCCAGAAACTGGCCATGCCCGGTATTCGTTACGAAGATATCGACAAAGTGAATGCCGCACTGGAACCTTTCATTCGCGAAATTGAAATGGAACTGTGTGATGTTCAGGTTGATGATCCGAAAGCCGGATATCTGGCAATTGGCGGACGTAACATTGTCGCCTGCCAGGGTAACCGGATTTGCCAGAAAGCCAATACCGACACCACAGGTTTATCCCGGCGGCTGGAAAAACTGATTTATCCCAGCGCCTATCATCTGAAAACCGTCATTGCTGGGTGCCCGAATGACTGTGCCAAAGCATCCATGTCTGATTTTGGCATTATTGGTGTGGCCAGAATGCGTTTTACGGCAGAACGTTGCATTGGATGTGGCGCCTGTGTGAAAGCCTGTGCTCACCACGCCGTGGGGTGTCTGTCATTAAAGAACGGAAAAGCCACAAAGGAAGAATCGCTCTGTATCGGGTGCGGCGAATGTGTTCTGGCCTGCCCCACCCTCGCCTGGCAGCGTCAGCCGCAGGAGTTCTGGCAGGTCCGCCTGGGAGGCAGAACCGGTAAAAAAACGCCACGGGCAGGGAAAATTTTCCTGAACCAGGTTACAGAGGATGTCATCAGGCAGGTCATATCAAACCTGTTCGAATTTGAAAAAGAAATGCTGGATGGTGAACCGGTTTACCTTCATATGGGACATCTTATTGATAAAGGTGGTTATCTGCGCTTCAAAGAGCGTGTATTACGCGACGTACAGCTAAACCCTGAAGCCACAGTGGCTGAACGGATTTACTGGGCAGAAGATGAATCAGCCGCCCGTATTCACCTTAGCCCTACCGGGCATTAATTCCCTCCAGGCTACAGCATTCAGAATGCTGTAGCCTGTGATGGACGTAAACAAGAGCGTCTAGGGCGTCAGCAAAAGGTCGAATTTCACCAATTGTTGTTTCATCATCCGCATTAATGATAGCGTTCAAGAAACTCCAGGGGGTTATCGAATTCATCTGCGACAGTGGATCCGGCATACCGTGACCGTTGAATGTGGTATTATCGCTACGAGTGTCTTTGCCTTTCTGGTTCAGGCAAGACGCAGGTACCGAGTAGGCAGCCTGGCGGCTGCGGCTTGTCATGGTCTGAGATTACCGTTATAAAAACAGGCAATATCATTGTCTTTCAGATGGTTATATGGCCCGTTCAGCTAAACCCCGTAAACGAAAACCTTCCCCACAACGAAGCAAACTTCCCCGCTATGTCGTGACGCTTCATGACGATGACTTCTTTGACGAAGAAGACGCAGAAGTTCTGCGCTTTGATAGTTTTGACGATGCCGTTGAATGCTGCGCAGACCTGAATATTCCGTTCTTTGTGGATGTGAGAAACAAAAAGCTGGTCTTCTGGTTTGTACGTGTTGATGACGAAGGGTATCCGGAAATAGCCCGCTGCACGGAGCGGGAGTTTGCGACCATTCTTGCCGGTATCAGCGCCGGCGGTATGTACTGTCCGGAATGCGGCACGGTTCACTGGTCGGACGGAGTCACCCCGCTCTTCTGATGCTTCCCCGTTTTGCCGATATTTTTCAGCAGGGAAACCGCTGGCTTAACTGGCTGGAGAAGCAGCCGGAAGGGTCTGTGCGTCCGGTGGTGACTGAGTCGGTGACAAAAATCATGGCGTGCGGGACCACGCTGATGGGTTACACACAGTGGTGTTGTTCCTCACCGGACTGTTGCCACACAAAAAAGGTCTGCTTCCGGTGTAAAAGTCGCTCCTGCCCGCACTGCGGGGTGAAGGCTGGCGCACAGTGGATACAGTATCTGCTGAGTCTGGTTCCCGACTGCCCGTGGCAGCATATTGTGTTCACACTTCCCTGCCAGTACTGGTCCCTGATATTCCACAACTGGTGGTTGCTGGCAGAGATGAGCCGTATCGCAGCGAATGTGATACTGGAAATCTGCCGTCAGGCGGACGTGGAGCCGGGGATATTCACGGTAATCCACACATGGGGACGAGACCAGCAGTGGCATCCGCACATACACCTGTCGACAACAGCCGGCGGTGTGACGTCAGCTCACACCTGGAAAAACCTTCATTTTTACGCCCGTAAGGTGATGCGCATGTGGCATTACCGGATAACGCGATTACTGTCCCGGAAATACCCGGAGCTGGTGATACCGGCTGAGCTGGCAGCAGAGGGAAGCGGCAGACGGGAATGGAATCGCTTCCTGGCCACCCACTACCGGCGTGGCTGGAATGTCAACGTATCCCGGGTGATGGATAACGCCACGCATGTGGCGGTGTACTTTGGCTCTTACCTGAAAAAGCCGCCGGTGCCAATGAGCCGTCTGGAACACTATGCCGGTCAGGATGAAATTGGTCTGCGTTACAACAGCCACCGCACAAAACGGGAAGAATACCTGGTGATGAGTGGCGATGAGTTCATGGAAAGGTTCTCGTGGCATGTGGCGGATAAGGGGTTCCGTATGGTGAGGTACTACGGTTTCCTGAGTCCGTCGAAACGGCGGTTACTGGAAGAGGTGGTGTACGTCATAACGGAGACGGTGAGAAAAACGGCGATGCAAATCAGGTGGAGAGGGATGTATCAGCGGTTACTGAAGGTTGACCCGCTGAAATTGTCCGAATAGAAATACCGATACACCTACAAGCCTGACTTTTCCGGGCGCCGTTGATAACGGCCTCGTGGATAAGAG
>NZ_VNXE01000079.1:0-21006 GCF_009820115.1 Escherichia sp. HH41S | reverse complement strand
GCAGCCAGGTGTCATGGGACTGGCCTCTGTACGAGAAAATCGCGCAGGCATTTAAGCAGGCTGCCGCAGAGCTGGGAACTGTCATCGAATGGGGCGGGGACTGGACCAGTCTGAAAGACGGGCCTCACTTTCAGTTGAAACGCTGATAACCAGGTGTGTTATGAGCCGAAAACACTGGACACACAGAGTGCCGCGAACGACGGCGAAATGGGCACTGGTAGCGATACTGGTGCCTTTTTTCCTGGTGGGATGCGTCAGCCTGGATAAGGCGCGCCAGCTTTTCGATACAGCTTCTCAGGTCTGTGAAATTGTCGACGGTGTCCGGCAGTGTATGCAGAACTGATCGCCTGATAATTGTTTTACTAAGGAGAAATGATGGAATCGCCAATTATGAAATATTTCAATTATGAGCATCTTCCGACTTCGTTAAAGGAAGTGAGTAAGCCAATTGGTGAACTGGCAAGAGTAATGGATGAATCTTTGCCAGACGGTCCGGAAAAGTCGGCTGGGTTACGTAAATTGCTTGAAGCAAAAGATGCTCTGGTGCGAGCGAAACTGGGTTAAGGCATTACAGCAGCCCTTCAGCCGAGGGGCTGCAATAATGCTTTAGTTGTCTTTCATAAATCCTTTAATGACCCATCCCACAAGCCTGGTGATGCTGTACACAAACAAGGCAATTATCAGAGATACAAGGATATCAAACAGTGAGAATCCTTGCGTATCCGTTGTTGAAAATAAAAGACTAAAGATGAACACCAGAATGGCCAACAGAATACCTACCCGGTGAAAGCCTTTAGAAATCATGTTTTTCATTTGTCCTCCATATTTGTTTTTTTAAAGGGTGGGCATTTTAACATCAGAAGGATGAAGTTCTATGCCATCACGAATACCCCGCGCCTGCCGTAAGCGTGGATGCGCAGGTACAACCACAGACAGTTCTGGTTACTGCGATAAACATCGTGGTGAAGGATGGGCACAGCATCAGCGCGGACTGAGCCGCCACCAGCGTGGATATGGCTCGAAATGGACGGTGATTCGAGCCCGTATTCTGAAGCGCGATAAAGGTCTGTGTCAGTTGTGTCTGTGTGTCGGTGTGGTGCGCGAGGCGAAAACTGTCGACCACATCATCCCGAAAGCACATGGCGGAACAGATGCAGACAGCAACCTGCAGAGTCTGTGCTGGCCCTGCCACAAAGCGAAAACAGCGCGTGAACGAATAAAGTGATAATTATTCTCACTTGTGGGGAGGGGCGGGTCAAATCCCTGCAGCCATGGCTGTCCGGGACCGCCCGCCAACCCTTCTTCGCATCGCCGCAGGTTCGAAAACTTTTTTTTGGGAATGCGATCAAACGATTGATAGGTAAAACCGATTATGTCAGGACCCCCGAAAACCCCGCCACGCCTGCATTTGATACGAGGCAACCCCTCAAAGCGCCCCGTTAAAGACCCAAAAAAAACCGCTAAAAAGGATGAAAAAGGTCTCCCTAAAATTCCGCAGCATTTAGGGGCGCAGGGGAAGTACTGGTTCAGGCGAATGGCGGAAGAACTGAATGCGGAAGGGATCATTTCTCAGCTTGATGCGCGTGCACTCGAGTTACTGGTGGAAGCCTACACCGAATACCGGCATCACTGCGAAACACTTGATGCTGAGGGTTATACCTACCGCACGGAAACGCAGAACGGTGATGTGCTGATTAAGGCACACCCGGCTGCTGCGATGAAAGCGGATGCCTGGAAGCGGATCCGGGCGATGCTTGCAGAGTTTGGTATGTCACCGGCAAGCCGGGCGAAAGTAAATACCGCCGGACCGGATGATGTTGATCCGCTGGCGGAACTTTTAAAAGCGAGAGACTGATGGCAAAAGTGGCTGACGGGATCCGCTACGCCGAACGTGTTGTTGCAGGAGAAATTGTCGCTGGCGAATTTGTCCGTCTGGCCTGCCAGCGTTTTCTTGATGATCTGAAGTACGGCGAAGAGCGGGGGATTTATTTCAGTGAACCCCGTGCGCAGCACATCCTGAATTTCTACAAATTTGTGCCCCATGTAAAAGGGGCGCTGGCAGGCCAGCCCATTGAACTGATGGACTGGCATGTATTTATCCTCATTAATATTTTTGGTTTTGTCATTCCGCTGGTCAATGAAGAGACCGGGGAAGTTGTCATGCGCAGCGATGGCAGCGGACGTCCGGTGATGGTGCGCCGGTTCCGGACGGCGTACAACGAAGTTGCCCGTAAAAACGCAAAATCAACCCTGTCATCGGGTATCGGCCTGTATATGACGGGGGCAGATGGTGAAGGCGGGGCTGAGGTGTATTCAGCTGCAACCACGCGTGACCAGGCCAGAATTGTGTTTGAAGACGCCAAAAATATGGTCAGAAAAGCCCGGTCGACACTCGGGCGATTGTTTGATTTCAACAAGCTGGCGATTTACCAGGAGCAGAGCGCATCAAAATTTGAACCGCTTTCCTCGGATGCAAACAACCTGGACGGTCTGAACATCCACTGCGCCATTATTGATGAGCTGCATGCACATAAAACCCGTGATGTGTGGGATGTTCTGGAAACGGCAACCGGTGCCCGTCTGCAGTCCCTGTTATTTGGTATCACTACGGCAGGCTTTAACAAGGAAGGGATCTGTTACGAGCAGCGTGATTACGCCATTAAGGTATTGCGTGGCTATAACAGCAACGTGGAGGGCGCGGTAAAAGACGACTCCTACTTTGCGATCATTTACACGCTCGATGAGGGAGATGATCCGTTTGATGAAACGGTCTGGCAGAAAGCGAATCCCGGCCTGGGCATCTGTAAACGCTGGGATGATCTGCGTCGTCTGGCGAAAAAAGCGAAGGAGCAGGTTTCAGCGCGGGTGAATTTTTTCACGAAACACATGAATGTGTGGGTCACTGCCGAATCTGCCTGGATGGACATGATTAAGTGGGAGAAGTGCGAATATATTGCTCCACAGCATGAGCTGAAAACCTATCCCATGTGGGTCGGCGTCGACCTTGCTCATAAGATTGATATCTGTGCGGCGGCAAAACTCTGGCGAACCGATAACGGACATGTTCATGCTGATTTTAAATTCTGGCTCCCGGAAGGACGGCTGGAGCGGTGCTCGCGGCAGCAGGCAGAACTTTACCGGAAATGGGCCGAGATGGATAAGCTCATCCTGACGGATGGTGATGTTATCGATCATGCTCAGATAAAAAGTGACTTACTGGAATGGATTGGTGGTGAAAACCTGAGGGAGCTGGGATTTGATCCGTGGAGCGCAATGCAGTTCAGTCTGGCGCTGGCTGAAGAAGGGATACCGCTGGTGGAGGTTCCGCAGACGGTCCGCAATCTGTCAGAGGCCATGAAGGAAACGGAATCACTGGTCTATGCCGGGCGTTTTCACCACAGCAATCACCCGGTCATGAACTGGATGATGTCTAACGTTACGGTAAAACCGGACAAAAACGACAATATCTTCCCGAACAAATCCACGCCGGAAGCCAAAATCGACGGTCCTGTTGCGATGTTTACAGCAATGAGCCGGATGCTGGTCAATGGCGGTGAACCGGAGCCGGATCTGTCTGAGCATCTGGTCAGCGTTGGTATCCGCTCGCTTTAACCGAGGTCATTATGTTTCTGATAATTCTCACGCCACTGGTGGGCGTGCTGGGGGCGCTTTTGCTGGCGTATGGCGCCTGGCTGATTTATCCCCCGGCAGGTTTTGTTGTTGCCGGGGGGCTGTGCCTGTTCTGGTCGTGGCTGGTTGCTCGTTATCTCGATCGCGGTCAGCGGGTCGCCTCCGGAGGTGAGTAATGTTTTTCCAGGGGCTTTTTCAACGCAAAAATAACACTCCCGTTACAACACCCGGGATGCTTGCGGAAGAGCTGGGATTGTCATACGACACCTATACCGGAAAGCGGATCAGCAGTCAGCGGGCCATGCGGCTGACGGCGGTGTATTCCTGCGTCAGGGTGCTGGCGGAGTCTGTTGGTATGCTGCCCTGTAGTCTCTACAAAATCACCGGCACCCTTAAAACACGCGCGGTGGATGAACGACTGCATAAGCTGATTTCGGCAAAACCCAATGGCTACATGACGCCGCAGGAATTCTGGGAGCTGGTTATCGTCTGCCTGTGTCTGCGGGGGAATTTTTACGCCTACAAGGTGAAGGTGCTGGGGGAAGTTGTGGAGCTTCTTCCGATAGATCCGGGCTGTGTGGAACCGAAGCTGAACAGCCAGTGGCAGCCGGTTTATCAGGTGACGTTTCCGGATGGTTCCGTGGATGTGTTGACCCAGGATGAAATCTGGCATGTGCGCACCCTGACGCTGGACGGACTGGTCGGGCTGAATCCCATTGCGTATGCGCGTGAGGCCATTTCACTGGCAGCGGCAACTGAGGAGCACGGTGCCAGACTGTTTGGTAACGGCGCTGTGACATCCGGTGTGTTGCGTACGGATCAACAACTTTCTGATCAGGCTTATGCGCGTATCAAAAAGGACTTTGAGGAACGGCATGTCGGGCTGGGAAATTCTCATCGTCCGATGATTCTGGAAATGGGGCTGGACTGGAAAACGGTGGCACTGAATGCCGAGGACAGCCAGTTCCTGGAAACCCGCAAGTTTCAGCTGGAAGAAATCTGTCGCCTGTTCCGCGTACCGCTGCATATGGTGCAGAACACCGATCGCGCCACCTTCAACAATATTGAAGAGCTGGGGCTTGGTTTCATTAACTATTCCCTTGTGCCGTATCTGACCCGTATTGAACAGCGGATCAATACAGGGCTGGTCAGGGAGAGCAAGCAGGGGAAGTTTTACGCCAAATTTAATGCCGGAGCATTGTTGCGTGGCGACATGAAATCCCGCTTTGAAGCGTATGCCACGGGGATCAACTGGGGGATTTATTCCCCTAATGACTGCCGTGATCTGGAAGATATGAATCCCCGACCGGGCGGTGATGTGTATCTGACACCGATGAACATGACCACCAGTCCCTCTGCTGGCGATGACAACGGTAAGAAAAAGGAGAGTGGAGATGCAGACAAAACAGCGTCTTGATATACCGCTGAACCTGAAATCCGTCAGTGATTCCGGGGAATTTGAAGGTTACGGTTCTGTTTTTGGTGTTAAGGACAGCCACGATGATGTGGTGGTCCCCGGAGCCTTTACCACAACACTCCAGAAATGGAGCGAAAAAAAGGCGCTGCCTGCGTTGCTCTGGCAGCACCGCATGGATGAGCCCATCGGTGTGTACACCGAAATGAAAGAAGATGATGTCGGGCTTTATGTCAGGGGACGATTACTCATTGATGATGATCCCCTGGCAAAACGTGCACATGCCCATATGAAGGCCGGTTCTTTAACCGGCCTTTCTATTGGCTACATCCTGAAAGACTGGGAGTACGACCGGGAAAAAGGGGTATTCCTGCTGAAAGAGATCGACCTGTGGGAGGTCAGTCTGGTGACGTTTCCTTCCAATGATGAGGCACGCATCAGCGATGTGAAAAATGCGCTGGCGCGTGGGGAGATCCCTGATCAGAAAATTATTGAGCGGGTCCTGCGCGATGTTGGACTCTCGCGAACCCAGGCCAAAGCATTCATGGCCGGGGGGTATGGCGCTTTATCCCTGCGTGATGCTGAGGATGTGGATGCCGCACTGAATGCACTGAAAAATCTTAAATTTTAATCAGGAGTAAATAATGGCTGTTGATATTAAAGACGTGGAACAGGTCGCGCAGGATTTGCAGCAGAAGTTTGACGATTTTAAGGAAAAAAACGACAAACGCATTGACGCGATCGAACAGGAAAAAGGCAAGCTGGCCGAACAGGTGGAAAGCCTGAACGGGCAAATCAGCGAGCTGGAGAACCTGAAAAGCGACCTGGAAAAAGAGCTGGCAGACATCAAGCGTCCGGCAGGCGGCACGCAAAATAAAGTTGCCAGTGAACACAAAGAAGCGTTTATCGGATTTATGCGCAAGGGGCGTGAAGACGGTCTGCGTGAGCTTGAGCGTAAGGCGCTGCAGGTGGGCAATGATGAAGATGGTGGTTATGCCATTCCGGAAGAACTGGATCGTACCATCCTGACGCTGCTGAAAGATGAGGTGGTGATGCGCCAGGAAGCCACTGTGATCACTCTCGGTGGCTCGGATTATAAAAAACTGGTGAATCTGGGCGGCACAACGTCCGGATGGGTGGGGGAAACGGATGCACGTCCGGAAACCGCCACCTCAAAACTGGGTCTGATTGAACCCTTTATGGGGGAAATCTACGGCAACCCGCAGGCCACCCAGAAAATGCTCGATGACGCTTTCTTCAATGTGGAAGACTGGATCAACAGTGAGCTGGCGCTGGAATTTGCCGAACAGGAAGAAATTGCCTTTACCAGTGGCGACGGCAGCAAAAAACCAAAAGGTTTTCTGGCTTATGAGTCCACCGATGAAGATGACAAGACCCGTGCGTTTGGCAAACTTCAGCACATCGCTTCCGGCGCGGCTTCCGGCGTGACTGCCGATGCGATCATTAAACTGATTTACACCCTGCGCAAGGCGCACCGCAGCGGCGCGAAGTTCATGATGAACAACAGCAGCCTGTTTGCCATTCGTCTGCTGAAGGATAACGACGGAAATTATCTGTGGCGTCCGGGTATTGAGCTGGGTCAGCCTTCTTCTCTGGCAGGGTATGGCATCGTTGAGAATGAGCAGATGCCGGATATTGCCGCCGATGCAAAAGCCATTGCGTTTGGTAACTTCAAACGCGGCTATACCATCGTTGACCGCATCGGTACCCGTATCCTGCGCGATCCGTACACCAACAAACCGTTTGTGGGTTTTTATACCACCAAGCGAACCGGCGGTATGCTGGTGGATTCTCAGGCGATTAAGCTGATGAAAATTGGGGCTGCAACCCGTCAGAAAGCCGCTGCGTAATGCGGTTTTTTTTGTGCCCGCGTAATGGCGGGCACAGGAGGAAAATATGCTCCTGAAAGAAGAGGAGATTAAATCTCATCTCCGGCTCGATGATGGTTTGTACAGTGACGGCGATTTTCTGCAATTGCTGGCACAGGCGGTACAGAAAAGAACAGAGACATACCTGAACAGGAAGCTGTACGCACCGGAAGAGACGATTCCGGAAGATGATCCTGACGGGATGCATCTGACTGATGACGTTCGTCTGGCAATGCTGATGCTGGTCAGTCATTTTTATGAAAATCGCTCAACGATCACCGATGTGGAGAAACTGGAAACGCCAATGAGTTTCAGATGGCTTGCTGGCCCTTACAGGATTGTCCCGCTATGAAAATCAGGCAAAGTCAGACCAGTGCCACTTACCTTTTACCGGATCCCGGAGAGCTGAATCGCCGAATAAAGATCCGCCTTCGGGTGGATGAACCCACCGCTGATTTTGGTACGGAGCCGACATATACGGAGTCGTTTGATGTCTGGGCAAAGGTGGCTCAGCCAGGCGCTGCCGCTTATCAGGGCTCAGTGCAGACAGAAAATATCGTTACGCATTATTTTACGATCCGTTTCCGTCACGACATCACGGCAGATCATGAGGTGGTTTATTACGGTCAGGAGTACCGGATCCGGCGAATACGCGACCTGAACGGTCAGCGGCGTTTTTTATTGCTGGAATGTGAAGAACTGCGTACAGCGCGACGACGGGGTGAATGCCATGAATCAGACAGCATTTTTACACGTCGACTTTAAACAACCAAAGGAGCTGGAGTTTAATCGCGCCCGTCTGCGTCGGGCATTTGTGCAGATCGGGCGCGTCTATATGCGCGACGCAAGACGTCTGGTGATTAAACGCGGACGATCCGGTCCGGGAGAGAACCCGGGATATCAGACCGGGCGTCTGGCCCGCTCCATCGGTTATTACGTTCCCAAAAAAACGACGCGTCGCCCCGGACTGATGGTGAAAATTTCTCCTAACCAGAAAAACGGGCAGGGGAATCGCCGTTTCCCTGAAGGCGCACCCTATTATCCGGCATTTCTGTATTACGGCGTTCGCCATTCAGCTTATGGAATGGATAAAAAGGATAAGCGGCAGAAGAAGCACCATTCTTCGGCTTTCCGGCTGGCCCCGCGTAATAACTTTATGGCTGACGTTATTGAGCGGCGGCGTCACTGGACGCAGGAACTGTTGTCCCGTGAGCTGCAGCGTTCGTTACGTCCGGTAAAAAGGAAGCATAAATGAAACTGACAACAATAATTGCGGCGTTGCGTGAGCGATGCCCGCGTTTTGAGAATCGTGTTGGTGGTGCGGCGCAGTTTAAGGCGATCCCTGATGCCGGAAAACTGCGTCTGCCTGCTGCCTATGTTGTCCCCTCTGACGATGCGCCGGGGGAACAAAAATCACAGACCGATTACTGGCAGGATTTGACAGAAGGCTTCTCCGTTATTGTTGTGCTCAGCAATGAGCGTGATGAAAAAGGGCAGTGGGCAGCCTATGACGCCGTTCATGATGTCCGTAGAGAACTCTGGAAAGCCCTGCTTGGGTGGATGCCGGACCCGCAGGGGGGCGAGATTGTTTATGCCGGTGGCACGCTGCTGGATCTGAACCGTTACGAACTGTATTACCAGTTTGATTTTACGGCGAAGTATGAAATCACGGAAGAAGACACGCGACAGGCAGAGGACGTGAATGCTCTGCCGGATTTATCCCTGCTGAGTATTGATGTGGATTACATTGATCCTGGTACTGGCCCGGATGGTGACTTTGAGCACCATCTGGAAATGCGTTTCCCTCAGAAATAAGAGTCCCTCATGTTTGTGAAACCCCTGAAAGGGCGGTCGGTTCCTGACCCTGCCCGTGGAGATCTTTTGCCTTCTGACGGGCGAAATGTGGAAGAAAACAGCTACTGGCTCCGCCGTATAGCGGCGGGTGATGTGGTACGTGTTAAACAGGATAAGGCTAAAGAATCATGACAATAAGTTTTAGTGCTGTTCCGTCGGATACGCTGGTGCCGTTGTTTTACGCCGAGATGGACAATTCTGCGGCAAATACAGCAGTGACCAGCGCGCCTGCATTATTGATCGGGCATGCCAGCAACGATGCCGCCATTGAGGTTAACAGCCTGGTGCTGATGCCGTCGGCAGATTATGCCCGTCAGATTTGTGGGGCCGGGAGCCAGCTGGCGCGTATGGTTGACGTCTACCGTCAGACAGATCCTTTCGGTGAACTGTATGTTATTGCAGTACCGGAAGCCAGAGGGGCGGCGGCGACGGTCAGGGTGACAGTTACCGGAGAAGCAGAGGAAAGCGGCACCCTGAGTCTGTATGTCGGGCGCTCCCGTGTACAGGTGCCTGTGGTGAATGGCGATGATGCTACTGCGGTTGCCACCGCGATTAAGGAAGCGGTAAACGGGGTTATCACCCTGCCGTTTGCGGCGTCATCTGATGCAGGTGTGGTGACGCTGACTGCCCGCCATAAGGGGCTGTATGGTAACGAGTTGCCTGTCTGCCTGAATTATTATGGTTCTGGTGGTGGTGAGATTCTGCCTGCGGGGCTTCAGGTTGTGACGGAAGCCGGAACTGCGGGTAGTGGCGCGCCTGATCTTACTGCCGCTGTTGCTGCTATGGGCGATGAGGCATTCGACTTTATCGGTCTGCCGTTCAACGATGCCGCCTCCATCAATATGATGATGACCGAAATGAATGACAGCAGCGGTCGCTGGAGTTATGCGCGCCAGTTATACGGGCATGTCTATACCGCAAAACTGGGAACGCTGTCAGAGCTGGTTGATGCCGGAGATATGCATAATCAGCAACATATCACGCTTGCCGGTTACGAAAAAGAAACCCAGTCGCCTGTCGATGAACTGGTTGCCAGTCGCCTTGCCCGTGAAGCGGTATTTATCCGCAATGACCCGGCCCGTCCGACACAGACGGGGGAACTGGTGGGGATGCTTCCGGCACCGAAAGGTAAGCGATTCATCATAACAGAGCAGCAGACCCTTTTATCTCACGGCGTGGCGACGGCTTATGTGGAAGGCGGCACGTTGCGGATCCAGCGTTCCGTAACCACCTACAAAAAGAATGCATATGGCGTGGCAGACAACAGCTATCTGGACAGTGAAACACTGCATACCAGCGCATACGTTCTTCGCAAACTGAAATCGGTCATCACAAGCAAGTACGGACGTCACAAGCTGGCAAATGATGGTACCCGTTTTGGTCCGGGGCAGGCAATTGTCACCCCTGCCGTTATCAAAGGGGAGCTTCTGGCGACATATCGTCAGATGGAGCGTGCCGGTATTGTGGAAAATTACGATCTGTTTAAACAGTATCTGATAGTTGAGCGTGATGCGGATAACCCGAACCGACTGAACACGCTGTTCCCGCCGGATTATGTTAACCAGTTACGTGTCTTTGCGGTGGTTAACCAGTTCCGTCTCCAGTATTCAGAGGAGTCAGCATAATGGCAAAGATCGCCGGAACCTGTTTTTTTAAAGTGGATGGTCAGCAGTTATCGCTGACAGGTGGCATTGAAGTGCCGATGAACACCAATGTCCGGGATGATGTCGTCGGCATGGCTGGTGATGTGGATTACAAGGAGACCTGGCGGTCACCTTACGTTAAGGGCACGTTTAAAGTGCCCAAAAATTTTCCGGTCGACAAAATTACCACCTCAGACCAGATGACGATTACTGCCGAGCTGGCAAACGGCATGGTGTATGTGCTTTCGGCGGCCTGGCTGCATGGCGAAGCAAACCATAATGCCGAAGAAGGTACGGCAGATCTTGAATTCCACGGCGAAGAGGGAGGATATCAGTAATGAGCGTGACAGAAATTGTTTTAAAAAAACCGGTGACAGCGCATAACGAAACGCTGCATGTGCTGGAGTTGCGTGAACCCACGTATGACGAAATCGAGGCCCTGGGTTTTCCTTTCATTATTTCCGGTGAGGGCAGTATTAAACTGGACAGCCAGGTGGCGCTGAAATATATCCCGCTGCTGGCGGGGATCCCGCGTTCATCGGCGGCGCAGATGGCAAAACTGGATATTTTTAAGACCAGCATGCAGATCCTGCGTTTTTTTACCCAGTTGGAGACGGAAAGCACCTCCGGAAACGACTCTACAATGTCGCCTGGTTCTGGAAGCTGAATCCACTGGAACTGCGACGGGTGGCTATTTCGCAGTTTACAGAACTCGAAGCCGAGGCCGTCCGCATTAATGAGGAGATGAAGCATGGCTGACAGTTTTCAGCTGAAGGCGATCATCACTGCCGTGGATAAGGTGTCGGCACCGCTGAAGGGGATGCAGCGCCAGCTGAAAGGCTTTCAAAAGGAGTTTGCCAGTCTGTCACTGGGCGCAGCGGGTGCCGGAACCGCAGTACTGGGAGCGCTGGCGCTCCCGGTCAAATCTGCCATTGCCCTTGAATCAAAAATGGCGGATGTCCGAAAAGTGGTGGATGGTCTGGATACGCCGGAAGCGTTTAAGGCAATGACGGAACAGGTGCGCGACCTGTCAACAGAACTGCCCATGTCGGCGGAAGGTATCGCCGAAATCGTGGCGGCGGGCGGTCAGGCTGGCATCGCCCGTGACGAGCTGATGCAGTTTACTGACGACGCCGTGAAGATGGGGGTGGCCTTTGACACCACGGCGGAAGAATCCGGTCAGATGATGGCACAGTGGCGCACTGCCTTTAAACTGACACAGGGAGAGGTGGCAGGACTTGCGGACAAGATTAACTATCTTGGTAATACCGGTCCTGCAAGTGCGAAAAAGATTTCTGATGTTGTGACCCGTATTGGTCCTTTAGGCAGTGTTGCGGGTGTGGCCTCCGGAGAGATTGCCGCAATGGGGGCAACCATTGCCGGAATGGGGGTGGAATCAGAAATTGCGGCGACGGGGATAAAGAATTTTATGCTGTCGCTGACAGCGGGGGATTCTGCCACCAAATCGCAGAAAAAAGTGCTCCGCTCATTGCGCATTAGCCCGAAAAAACTGGCGACGGATATGCAGAAAGACGCCCGCGGGGCCATGCTGCACGTACTGGATTCTCTGGCGAAATTACCGAAAGAAAAACAGGCCGCCGCGCTTAATGAGTTGTTCGGCAAGGACTCTTCCGGATCCATCGCGCCGCTGCTCACGAATCTGGATTTGTTGCGAACCAATTTTAATCGAGTGGCGGATGCGCAGCAGTATGGCGGCTCAATACAGAAAGAATATGCCGCCCGTGCCGCGACGACGGAAAACCAGTTGTTGCTGCTGCAGAACCAGATCAATGCGATTTCTTCCACGTTGGGGGAAACCTTCCTGCCTTCACTCAATGAAGGCATAAAAGAGATGAAGCCTTTTCTGGAAGAAGTGCGCACGTTTGTCAGAGAAAATCCTGAGGTCGTAAAAACCATCGCGAAAACGGGTGCGGCATTACTGACGATGGGCGTGGCGATTGGCACATTGACACGCATAACAAAAATCATGGGTAGCGTGATGAATATGACACCGGCAAAGGGACTCATTACGTTACTGGTAGCGGGGGCGTATCTCATTATTGACAACTGGGAAACGGTCGGGCCGGTTGTGAAAAAAGTCTGGCAGGAGGTTGATCAGGTTGTCAGGGCAATGGGGGGATGGGAACAGGCAGTAAAAACAATAGCAACGGTTTCTGCCCTGTATATTGGTGTGAAGGCGGTGGCAGCCATTCGTGCAGCAACAGTCGCCCAGAATCAATGGACAACGGCGGCAGGAAAAACGGCGCTGAAATTAAAGGGGCTTGGTAAGATCAGTCTGATTGGTGGATTGCTTGAACTGGGCATGATGGCGCAGGAGTTTGAAAAAGAACATCCCTGGCTTGTTAAAAATTTTGTGGCTGATGCACTGAACAGTGGATTTGGTCTGAATGATAAGTTCGACGAGTGGGGCAAACAGTTCCATGATTTTGTCTATGACATGACCGGATGGCAGATGCCACGTGGTGATGGGTATTTATCTCCGGATAAACGCTACACCCCGAATGTATCACTGGAAAGGAATCAACTGTTAAGCCTTTCATCGTCACCGGCAACCCGCAGCGAACTTAAGGTGACGTTTGACAACGCGCCGCCGGGAATGCGTGTCATAGATTTGCCGAAAACAGGCGATCCCTTTATGAAAATCACCCATGACGTTGGGTATTCTCCATTTAAAAGGTGAGTTCTTTTTTTGTGGTGAGAGATGAGGCAAAATTATCGCGTAACATGCTAACAATGGAGTTTGTTTTGTGATAAAGCCATTTTTAATGACAGTTGCAATATTAACCTCTTGCTGTGCTCAGGCGAAAATACTAACAAATAAGGAGATTGCTTCACGATTTATTAATAACGTTAAAACATCTGCATATAATGATGTTGACTTGGATACAGATGGATTCAGACAACTGAGGATATCGTGCCCATCCCCTTCTGCCAGCGGTGCGATTATATTGAGAAAAGCTTCTTATGAATTCGGCAAAAGTATAGGTGTATTTGATTTTGCAAACAATGCATCACCAGCGACGATGACACATCTGATCCCAATACATAAAGATGATGATTTTGATTCAGATACTGTTGGTTTTACATTTGTGTTCAAGATGCCAAGAGGCCAGTTTTTTGTAGATGTAAAAGAAAACGGGAATATCAGAGCTGGAGTTAATGTTAATGGCGAGTCTGGAGTGACCTACGAAAATTGCAAATTGAATATGAAAGATATTAGTGATGATTAATATATAAGCCGCCAGAAATTGGCGGTTTTTTTATAGTGGAGACAGTATGGACTTACCTTCTTTACCTTCTCTTTCTTCACTCCTTTCTGCATCTTCAGGTATCAATTGGCGCGATAATCTTTACGACGCTTCATTTCGTGGCGTTCCGTTTTCGGTGGAAAGCGACGAGGGTTCGTTCGGACGCCGCGTTCAGGTCCATGAATACCCAAACCGTGACAAACCGTACACGGAAGATCTCGGGCGTGCCACGCGACGGCTGACGATTAATGCGTATCTCGTTGGTGATGATTACGCAGAGCAGCGCGATCGGCTGATTACAGCGATTGAAACCGCCGGGCCGGGTACACTGATCCATCCGCAGTTCGGTGAAATGCAGGGTTGTATTGACGGACAGGTGACCGTTTCTCATTCCAGCACGGAAGGCCGTATGTGCCGGGTTTCATTTCAGTTTGTTGAGAGCGGGGAACTGTCATTCCCGGTCGCCGGAGCCGCAACCGCCAGAAAACTGGAGGAGTCGTCCGGATTCCTGGATGAGCTGATTGAAGACATGTTCGGCGATTTTGATCTCGCGGGAATATCGGACTTTATTCAGAACGATGTTATTGCCCGGGCAACCGATATGCTGGGAACCGTTCAGACAGCTTTCAAAATGGTTAATTCGGCTGTTTCTGCCGGAGCGAGACTACTGCAGGGCGATTTATCCGTCATTCTGATGCCGCCGTCGGTTGCCAGTGATTTTGTGCATACGTTGCAGGATACCTGGCGGGCAGGAACCAGACTGGTGGGTAACACACAGGATCTGGTGCAGTCCATAACGACAATGTCAGGTATTACGCTGGATCCAGGACTGGCACCGCGTGCTGTGTGGCCCACAGATTCCGCATCGGTTGTCAGGCAAAAACAGCAGACAAATCTGGTGGCTGCAGTCATCCGGACGACGGCAATCAGCGAGGCTGCAAGGGCGGTCACTTCACTGCCGCAACCCGGAAGTCTGGTGAAAAATCAGCAGGCGGTTGTGGCTGTTGGTGGTTCCACTGAACGTCAGTCCGATATTATTCATGTTTCTCATCCGGCACTTGACAGCGTGGCAGCCAGCACAGAGCAGGATGAGACAGCGCAACCACCCACGCGGGAAAATCTCACCATCATACGCGAATCGCTGAACGCGGCAATTGAACAGGAGCTCAGGCGTACGGCGGATGACAGTCTGTTTTTTCAGCTGACGTCATTACGTACAGAACTGAACCGGGATATTCAGGCCCGTCTGGTTCAGACGGAGGAAACCGCAGAGCGAACGCCAGCGGAGGTTCTTCCTGCGCTTGTTCTGGCTGCGTCATGGTACGACGATGCGTCCCGTGAAACTGATATCCTTGAGCGAAATGCCATCTCTCATCCGGGCTTTGTTCCGGTCAGGGCATTAAGGGTACCCGTCAGATGAATAATACCGTTTTACTTCGGGTTTCCGGTCGCGAATGGGGCGGCTGGACATCCGTCCGTATCAGTGCGGGCATTAACCGTATTGCCCGGGATTTTAATGTCGCCATTACCACCCGCTGGCCCGGAAGCCGGGATTATCAACCCCGGATAAAAAATGGTGAGCTGGTTGAAGTGCTTATCGGGGATGAGCCCGTGCTCACCGGATATGTGGAGGCGTTACCGCTTCGTTATGACGCCAGCAGCGTCAGCATGGGGATTGTCGGGCGAAGCAAAACAGCCGATCTGGTTGACTGCTCTGCTTTGCCAGTCCAGCAGAGCGGAAAAAACCTGCTCAGAATCGTCAGTGAACTGGCTGCGCCATTTGGCATCACCGTTGTTGACGCCGGTGTGCCGCAGACAGCGGTGATTGATGCCCAGCCGGAACACGGCGAAACCGTTGCCGATTGTCTTAACCGGTTGCTGGGGCAGGTTCAGACGTTGGCTTATGACGATGAATGCGGTCGACTGGTTCTGGGGAAACCCGGAACAGGCAAAGCGGCGACAGCACTGGTGCTGGGAGAGAATATTCTTTCCTGTGATACGGAAAGAAGCATCAGAGAGCGGTTTTCTGAATATCAGGTCAGTGGGCAGCGCCCGGGCAACGATGATGATTTTGGTGAGGCCACCATTGCCGCAATACGTCAGACCATTCAGGACAGTGGTGTGACCCGTTATCGCCCTTTGTTGATTCAGCAGTCAGGCACAGCAACGACAGCAACCTGTAAGGCCCGTTGTGAATTTGAAGCGCGCCAACGGGCTGCACTTACCCGTGAGACAACATATACAGTTCAGGGCTGGCGGCAGGGCAGTGGCGCGTTATGGCGTCCGGGGTTATCTGTCATCGTTTTCGACCCGCTGAATAATTTTGATAATGATGAACTGGTGATCGCAGAAGTCACCTATAACCAGGACGACCGGGGCACGACGACTGAATTACGGGTTGGCCCGGCAGATGCTTATCTCCCCGAGCCTGTTACCGCCAGGAAGAAAAAAAATGTTGAGGAGGATTTCTGATGAACGGGTTTTCTCTTCGCAATCTGATTTCCCGGGCTGTCATCACGGCGGTGGATTCCGCCAGAAAGTGTCAGTCTGTAGGGTTGAAAATGATAGCCGGAGATCAGAAACAACACGTTGAACACCTTGAACCTTATGGTTTTACATCTGCCGCACAGAACGGTGCTGAGGGCGTTGCTTTATTCCCGGCGGGCGATCGTTCGCATGGTGTGGTTGTGGTCGTGGCTGACAGACGTTACCGGTTGAAAGGACTGAAACGTGGGGAAGTGGCGCTTTATGACGATCAGGGGCAATCCGTTGTCCTGACTCGTTCCGGTATTGTGGTGAACGGGGGCGGGAAGCCCATTATTTTTCAAAACGCGCCTAAAGCGCGCTTTGAAATGCCTGTCGAATCCACCGCTGATATTACTGACAATTGCGACAGTGGCGGACTCAGCATGCAGCAAATGCGGCAGACCTACAATGCCCACAAACACACCGAAAATGGTGATGGTGGTGGGATCACTGACACGCCAGATCAACCGATGGGCTGAAAATCATGATGATTAATGTTAACGGGCGAACCGTGTCGACCGGGGCTTCGCTCGACCTTCTGACGCGTGCTGTGATTATTTCGCTTTTTACCTGGCGGCGTGCAGGGCGTGATGATGATGCACCGCAGATATTTGGATGGTGGGGGGATACCTGGCCTACGGTTCAGAATGATCGCACGGGGTCGCGTCTGTATCTGTTGCGACGCAGCAAGCTGACAAATAAAACCCCGCAGCTTGCCAGAGATTATGCCCGTGAAGCGCTGGCGTGGATGGTGGAGGATGGTGTTGCTTCCCGTCTTGATATTAACGCTGTCAGGACCGGGACAGACTCGCTGGCACTTGCCATTACCATTTACCAGCGTGACGGCAATATTCACAACATTATTTTTGATGATATCTGGAGTGAACTGAATGGCTGACAGTCAGTTTTATCGCCCCGGCCTCCCGCAACTTATTTCTATGATCCGGAGCGATTTATTAACCCGCTTTGAGCAGGATACGCTGCTTCGTCGTATGGATGCGGAAGTGTATGCCCGTGTACAGGCTGCAGCCGTACACACGTTATACGGGTATATCGATTATCTTGCCAGAAATCTGTTGCCGGACATGTGTGATGAAGACTGGTTGTACCGGCACGCCAGAATCAAACGCTGCCCGCGAAAAGATGCGGTGGCAGCCCGGGGATTTGTGCGCTGGGATGGCGTAGAGGGGACGCCGGTATTGCCAGCGGGAACGCAGATCCAGCGTGATGATCAGGTGACCTTCACCACGACGGCGACGGTGACCGCAGCCGATGGTCTTCTCCGGGTGCCTGTTGTGGCAGACGAACCGGGATCGGCGGGGAATACGGATGATGGTATTGCCATGCAACTGGGAACACCCGTCAGTGGTCTGCCGTCCACAGGGTACGCGGACACCATTACAGACGGTGAAGATATTGAAAATCTGGAAATATGGCGTGCCCGCGTTATGGAACGTTATTACTACATTCCACAGGGGGGCGCAGACCCTGATTATGTTATCTGGGCGAAAGAAGTTCAGGGTATTAACCGTGCATGGACTTTCAGACACTGGAAAGGCATTGGAACGGTTGGCGTGATGGTGGCGACAAACGATCCGGAACACCCGGCCCCGGATGAAAGCGTGATTAACGCAGTCAGGGACCACATCCTTCCTCTGGCACCTGTTGCCGGAAGCGGATTGTATGTATTCGGTGCCACAGAAAAAGTCATCCCGATGACGATTGCGTTATCGAAAGACACACCGCAGATCAGGGCGGCAATAAAATCAGAACTGAATGCGCTGATGTTCCGGGATGGTGTGCCGGAAGGGCGCATGTATCTGTCCAGAATCAGCGAGGCTATCAGTTTATCTGCAGGTGAGGTGGCCCATCGACTCATCGACCCTTCATCGGATATTGACCTGGGGGAAACTGAGCTTCCGGTACTCGGGGAGATCACATGGCAGGCTTATGACCCGGTAAGGAGTAAATAATGGATACGTTACAGGATGATTATACAAAATTGTTGTATGGCCTGATGCCGCCGGGACCTGCATGGTCAGATACCGACGGTGTACTTGACGGTCTGGCACCATCGCTTGTGCGTGTTCACCAGCGGGCTGATGAACTGGTGATTGAAATCGATCCCGGTCAGTCCACAGAGCTGATTGAACGTTATGAAGAATTGTATGGTTTACCTGATTCCTGTTCCCCTGTCGGAACCCAGACATTACGCCAGCGTCAGCAACGTCTTGAAGCAAAAGCCAATGTGGCTGGTGGCATAAATGAGCAGTTCTTCCTGGATCAGCTTGAGGCGCTGGGATATACCGGCGTGACGATCGAACAGTTCCAGAATCTGGATGCAAGCCCCGATCCGGAATGGGGAGAGCGCTGGCGTTATTTCTGGCGTGTGACGTTACCAGTGGATGCTGGCGCGCAGTGGCAGACATGTACGGATGCCTGTAACACACCGATCCGGACGTGGGGCGATACGATTGCGGAGTGCGTGATTAATAAATTATGTCCGTCACACACCGTCGTTTTATTTTCCTATCCAGACGAGGATGAAGATGCACAGGATTGATACGCTGACAGCGGTAAAAGATAAGTTTGGCCCGGGCAAGAACGGATTTACTGATGGAAATCTTCGCACAGGACGTCTTGCCACCTGGCTGAACAGTGCCATGTGGGATGCCATTCAGGAGGAAATCTGTGGTGTCATTGAGAAGGCCGGGATAGAACTGAATAAAGAAGAACACGATCAGCTATATAAAGCCATATTATTACTGGTGGGTGGTGCAATTAACGAAGAGGCATTGCTGATAAAAAATAACCTTTCGGATGTGGAAGATAAGGATGAGGCTGTTGAAAACCTCGGATTAAAACCCACGGTGGACAAGGCAAAAAATGCCGTTCAGCGTGATGGTGACACCATGACCGGAGAACTAAAAATCCGTGGTGTTAATGCGCTGAGGATTTTCAACGACGCTTTTGGCCTGATTTTTCGTCGTTCGGAAGAGTGCCTGCACCTTATTCCAACACAGGAAAACCAGGGTGAAAATGGCGATATTGGTCCACTTCGCCCGTTCACTATTAATCTGCGGACGGGTGAAATATCCATGTCGCATAAAGTGTCTGTTGGCGGTGGTTCGCAGGTCAATGGTGCGCTGGGTATCGGCGTTCAGAACGCGCTGGGCGGAAACTCAATTGCTTTCGGGGATAACGATACCGGCCTGAAACAGAATGGTGATGGCCTGCTGGATGTTTATGCCAATGGTCAGCACGTATTCCGTTTTCAGAATGGCGCGTTACAAAGTAACCGGGCAGTGAATGTTTCAGGACGGGTAACACCGTCAGACTACGGAAACTTTGATGCCCGTTATCAGCAGCGAAATGGCGGCGTGCAGGATGTGCGTTATGGTTCCGAAATGTATTACAACCCGGGAGGTAACCAGGTATCCTGGACATTTCGCTCACCTTCAGGCCACGGGTTATCCGGTATTAATGTGCAGGAAACCGGAAGTAATTCGGCAGATAACATCGGCGGCGTGTATTACCGACCGCTTCAGAAACTGATTAACGGTACCTGGTATAACGTGGCGAGTGTTTAACAATGTTGCATTTAAAAAATATTACTGCGGGTAACCCGAAAACCGCGGAACAATATCAGCTGACAAAAAAATATGGTATCACCTGGCTTTTTTCGGAAGACGGCAAAAACTGGTATGAAGAACAGAAGAACTTTGCCAGTGACACCATAAAAATGGTTTACACCGGAGACGGGCGCGTGGTGTGGGTCGGTAAGGATGTGACAGGTATTGAACCCCGTAACGCCAGTGTTATTGAAGTTCCTGATATTACCGCTAACCGCCGCATTACCGCACTGGGTTACTGGTTCTACCGCAATGATGAATTTGTTTTTGACTACAAACTTAAAGCGGAAGATGAGCGCGATGCTCTGTTAAAACAGGTCAGCATCATGACCAGCGAATGGGAAAAAGACCTGCTGCTGGGATTAATCAGTGACGAAGACAGGGAGAAGCTGAAAGCGTACCGCATTTACGCGAAATCGCTGCAGGCGATGGATTTCAGCCCCATCACTGATAAAGCTTCATATAACGCCATTGAATGGCCTGCCTCTCCGGAAACCTCTTCCTGATTTAATTTATCGCGAGAAAAACTATGTCTGTAGTGATATCAGGTGCGCTGATAGATGGCGCAGGCATCCCTATGTCCGGATGCCACATAATTCTGAAATCCCGGGTAAACACCTCAGAAGTGGTGATGCGCACAGTTGCTGACGTGGTGACAGGAAACTGTGGCGAGTACTGTTTTAAGGCGCAGACCGGAAAATATTGCGTATATCTGAAACAGGACTGGCGCGATGAGTACTGTGTTGGCGACATTGCTGTATACGATGACTCAAAGCCCGGCACGCTGAACGACTTTCTGACTGCCCTTGATGAAGGCGACCTCAAACCCGACGTGGTGAAACGCTTTGAGGAAATGGTGGCGCAGGCGCAGCAGAGCGCGGAAGCGGCAGCGGAAAGCGAACGACAGGCCGGGCAACATGTCGCTGATGCGCAGAAGATTAAGAGGGATTGCCAGACGCTGGCGGATAACGTACAGCAGAATGCAGAATCCGTTGCCGAAGATAAAAAGCAGGTGGCACAGCTGGCATCATCTGCTACACAGGATGCCGCCCGGGCAGAACAGGCGGTCAAAGATGCCGATAAGATAGTCCAGAAAGCGGTCGATAAACTTGCTGATGCCGCAACGCTGACCGGTGAGGCAAAAGCCAG
>NZ_VNXE01000111.1:0-25535 GCF_009820115.1 Escherichia sp. HH41S | reverse complement strand
CGCTGACCCGGCGGCGTGTTTGCCGTTGTTCCGTGTCAGTGGTGGCGCATTATAGGGAGTTATTCCGGCCTGACAAGCGAAAAATATAAAAACTTTATCGTTCGCTCATTTTTCAGGCAAAACATCTTGAATATAGTCTTTTCCGTCTAATTTATAGACAAAAACGAGCCCCGAAGGACTCGTTTTATCATTACTGAACGGCGACAATCCTGTCTTCATTAACTTCCAGGCGAATAACTTTACCCGGAACCAATTCACCAGACAGTATTTGCTGTGCCAGCGGGTTTTCGATCTGCTGCTGGATAGCACGTTTCAGAGGACGTGCACCATAGACCGGATCGTAACCGTTCTCGCTCAGCAGTTTCAGCGCCTCGTCAGAAATGTGGATTTCATAACCACGTTCTTCCAGACGTTTGTACAGACGTTTCAACTGAATCTGCGCAATCGACGCAATGTGCTGTTCACCCAGCGGATGGAAGACCACCACTTCATCGATACGGTTAATGAATTCCGGACGGAAGTTATGGCTTACCACACCGAGTACCAGCTCTTTCATGTGCGCATAATCCAGTTCACCGAAGCGTTCCTGAATCAAATCGGAACCGAGGTTAGAGGTCATAATGACAACCGTATTACGGAAGTCGACCGTTCTCCCCTGCCCGTCAGTCAGACGCCCATCATCCAGTACCTGCAACAGAATGTTGAAGACATCCGGATGCGCTTTTTCCACTTCATCCAGCAGGATGACGGAATACGGACGACGACGCACCGCTTCGGTCAGGTAGCCACCTTCTTCATAACCGACATATCCCGGAGGCGCACCAACCAGACGAGACACCGAGTGTTTCTCCATAAACTCGGACATATCGATACGGACCATCGCCTCGTCGCTATCAAACATAAAGTTCGCCAGCGCCTTACAAAGCTCAGTTTTCCCCACACCCGTTGGGCCGAGGAACAGGAATGAACCAATCGGGCGATTCGGGTCAGCAAGCCCCGCACGGCTACGACGAATAGCGTTAGATACCGCATCAACCGCTTCGTTCTGACCAATAACGCGATGGTGCAGCTCTTGCTCCATACGCAGCAGTTTTTCGCGCTCGCTTTCCATCATGCGAGAAACCGGAATCCCCGTCCAACGCGCCAGCACTTCAGCAATTTCGGCGTCGGTCACTTTATTACGCAAGAGACGCATAGTTTTGCCTTCGAGCTGCGTTGCGGCTTCCAGTTGCTTTTCCAGTTCTGGAATTTTGCCGTATTGCAGTTCAGACATCCGCGCCAGATCACCCACACGGCGAGCCTGTTCAATGGCGATTTTCGCCTGTTCCAGTTCCGCTTTAATGGTCTGCGTACCAGAAAGCGACGCTTTCTCAGCTTTCCACTCTTCTTCTAACTCGGAGTACTGACGTTCTTTGTCGCTCAGTTCTTCGTTGAGCATATCCAGGCGTTTTTTACTGGCTTCATCAGACTCTTTCATTAGCGCCTGTTGTTCCAGTTTGAGCTGGATGATACGACGATCGAGTCGGTCGAGTTCTTCCGGTTTTGAGTCAATCTGCATACGAATGCTGGATGCTGCTTCATCGATCAGGTCGATGGCTTTATCCGGCAGCTGACGGTCAGCAATGTAGCGATGAGACAACGTCGCAGCTGCAACAATTGCCGGGTCAGTAATTTGCACATGGTGGTGCAGTTCGTAACGTTCTTTCAGGCCACGCAGAATAGCAATGGTGTCTTCAACAGAAGGCTCGGCAACAAACACTTTCTGGAAACGACGTTCCAGCGCAGCATCTTTTTCGATGTACTGGCGATATTCGTCCAGTGTCGTGGCACCTACGCAGTGCAATTCACCACGCGCCAGCGCCGGTTTCAGCATGTTGCCGGCGTCCATTGCGCCATCGGCTTTACCCGCACCGACCATGGTATGTAATTCGTCGATAAACAGGATGACGTTGCCTTCCTGTTTGGCGAGATCGTTAAGCACGCCTTTTAAACGTTCTTCAAACTCACCGCGATATTTCGCCCCGGCCACCAGCGCGCCCATATCCAGCGCCAGTACGCGGCGGCCTTTCAGCCCTTCCGGTACCTCGCCATTGATAATACGCTGAGCCAGACCTTCAACGATGGCTGTTTTACCAACGCCTGGTTCACCAATCAGCACCGGGTTATTTTTAGTACGACGTTGCAGTACCTGAATGGTACGGCGAATTTCTTCATCACGGCCAATCACCGGATCGAGTTTGCCTTGTTCGGCTCGTTCGGTGAGGTCGATGGTGTATTTTTTCAAAGCCTGACGTTGGTCTTCAGCTCCTTGATCGTTCACGCTTTCACCTCCACGCATTTGTTCAATCGCTTGAGTAATGTTGGCGGTGGTCGCCCCTGCTGCTTTCAGGATGTCGGCCAGCGTGCCGCGAGACTCAAGTGCCGCCAGAACGAACAGTTCTGACGAGATAAAGTTATCACCACGTTTTTGCGCCAGCTTGTCGCAAAGATTAAGAACGCGCACCAGATCCTGTGATGGCTGGACATCACCACCAGTACCTTCAACCTGTGGTAAACGATTTAATGCCTGATTGATATCTGTGCGCAACTGGCCAGCATTAATGCCAGCGGATGTTAATAAAGGACTAACCGAACCCCCTTCCTGATTCAGCAGGGCGCTCATTAAATGAAGTGGTTCGATGAATTGGTTGTCGTGCCCGAGTGCAAGTGATTGGGCATCGGCAAGAGCAAGCTGGAATTTATTAGTAAGACGATCCAGACGCATAACTCCTCCCATAACGGATCAAAGTTGCTACTGGAGATTAAATGAGGTCATCCCTCAATTATTCAAGGTTATTGACCAGATTAATGTGAAAAGAAAATCACGCGTACCGGATCGTCTTGATTCTTTAGGTTATATCAGCCAAATGAAACTTGCCATACGACCGGTGGTCTTGTCGCGACGATAAGAGAAGAATGTCTCATTTTCCGTATATGTACAACGGTCGCCGCCGAAAATTTGCTCAACACCAACGTTCGCCAGACGCTGCCGGGCAAGCTGATAAATATCCGCCAGATATTTATCTCCATGCTGAATGAAAGCTGCACTCGCTTTGGCGTCTACTGCCATAAACGCCTCGCGAACCTCCGCTCCCACTTCAAACGCGCGTGGACCAATTGCCGGCCCTAACCAGGCGAGAATGTTTTCGGGATTATCAGCAAAACAGGAAACCGTCTCTTCCAGCACGCCTGCGCACAGTCCACGCCAGCCAGCATGAGCGGCGGCGACTTCCGTTCCCGCTCGATTGCAAAACAGCACGGGGAGGCAGTCGGCAGTCATCACAGCGCAAACCGTGCCCGGCGTGTTGCTATAAGAGGCATCTGCTCGTTTTGAGGCATAAGGTTCGCCAGTAAGCTTAAGCACATCTTTGCCGTGTACCTGCTCAAGCCAGACCGGTTTTGAAGGCAAATTGCCCGCAGCAAAAAGTCGCTTACGATTTTCCTCGACGTAATCCGGGTTATCGCCACAATGGGCACCGAGGTTGAGCGAGTCATACGGCGGCAAGCTCACGCCGCCGATACGGGTAGAGCTACAGGCCGCAACACCTTTTGGCAGCGGCCACTGCGGGACAATCAGCTTACTCATAACCAGTCCACTTCATCCTTATGCTCTTCGAAATCGGCGCGCATCACCTCAATCAGCTCCACCATATCTTGTGGAATAGGCGCATGCCATTCCATTTCGATGCCGGAGATCGGGTGATAAAGACGCAGCATGGTTGCATGAAGCGCCTGGCGGTCAAACTTACGCAGCGTGGAGATAAACGCTTCCGAAGCACCTTTTGGCGGACGCGGACGGCCGCCATAAACCGGATCGCCCACCAGCGGATGAGTGATATGGGCCATATGCACGCGGATCTGGTGCGTACGTCCGGTTTCCAGACGCAACCGCAGACGCGTGTGCACACGGAAGTGTTCCATGATGCGATAGTGAGTGACCGCCGGTTTACCCATCGGATGCACCGCCATGTGAGTACGTTTGGTCGGGTGGCGGCTGATTGGTTCATCTACTGTACCGCCAGCGGTCATATGACCAATTGCCACCGCTTCATACTCACGAGTAATTTCACGCCGTTGCAAAGATTCGACTAAACGCGTCTGAGCCGGAACGGTTTTTGCCACAACCATCAGGCCGGTGGTGTCTTTATCCAGACGATGGACGATGCCCGCACGCGGTACATCGGCAATGGGCGGATAATAATGAAGCAACGCATTCAGTACCGTGCCATCCGGGTTACCCGCGCCAGGATGTACCACCAGGTCGCGTGGTTTATTAATGACGATGATATCTTCATCTTCATAGACGATATCCAGCGGGATATCCTGCGGTTCAAAACGCGCTTCTTCTTCAATCTCAGCGTTGATGGCCACCTGCTCGCCACCCAATACTTTTTCTTTCGGCTTATCGCAAACTTTGCCGTTAACCAGCACGCGCTGGTCGAGGATCCATTCTTTTATTCGCGAACGTGAATAATCCGGGAACATTTCGGCCAAAGCCTGATCTAAGCGTTGACCGAGTTGGTTTTCGGACACCGTTGCAGTGAGCTGTACTCGTTGTGCCATATATACTGCTTCTTCGTTTATCGTTGGGGTTTTACGGCTTTGCCGTTTAATATAGTGTGCTATTGTAGCTGGTCTTAACCGGGAGCAGGAACAGAGAATCTCCCGTATTACATTTTGAGGAAAGTCAAAACGTCATGACGCGCATGAAATATCTGGTGGCAGCCGCCACACTAAGCCTGTTTTTGGCGGGTTGCTCGGGGTCAAAGGAAGAAGTACCTGATAATCCGCCAAATGAAATTTACGCGACTGCACAACAAAAGCTGCAGGACGGTAACTGGAGACAGGCAATAACGCAACTGGAAGCGTTAGATAATCGCTATCCGTTTGGTCCGTATTCGCAGCAGGTGCAGCTGGATCTCATCTACGCCTACTATAAAAACGCCGATTTGCCGTTAGCACAGGCTGCCATCGATCGTTTTATTCGCCTTAACCCGACCCATCCGAATATCGATTATGTCATGTACATGCGTGGCCTGACCAATATGGCGCTCGATGACAGTGCACTGCAAGGGTTCTTTGGCGTCGATCGTAGCGATCGCGATCCTCAACATGCACGAGCTGCGTTTAGTGACTTTTCCAAACTGGTGCGCGGCTATCCGAACAGTCAGTACACCACCGATGCCACCAAACGTCTGGTATTCCTGAAAGATCGTCTGGCGAAATATGAATACTCCGTTGCCGAGTATTATACAGAACGTGGTGCATGGGTTGCTGTCGTTAACCGCGTAGAAGGCATGTTGCGCGACTATCCGGATACCCAGGCTACGCGTGATGCGCTGCCGCTGATGGAAAATGCATACCGTCAGATGCAGATGAATGCGCAAGCTGAAAAAGTAGCGAAAATCATCGCCGCAAACAGCAGCAATACATAACAGAAACCTGAAACACAAAACGGCAGCCTTGAGCTGTAATGCCGATCAGTTAAGGATCAGTTGACCGATCCAGTGCCTGTGTAAGAATCCGGAAACGCTCACTCGTTTCCGGATTTTTTTTATGCTCATTGGACAGGCCCTTGATTTGGTATCCCGTTACGATTCTCTGCGTAACCCACTGACTTCTCTGGGGGATTACCTCGACCCCGAACTCATCTCTCGTTGCCTTGCCGAATCAGGTACTGTAACGCTACGCAAGCGCCGTCTTCCCCTCGAAATGATGGTCTGGTGTATTGTTGGCATGGCGCTTGAGCGTAAAGAACCTCTTCATCAGATTGTGAATCGCCTGGACATCATGCTGCCGGGCAATCGCCCCTTCGTTGCCCCCAGTGCCGTTATTCAGGCCCGCCAGCGCCTGGGAAGTGAGGCTGTCCGCCGCGTGTTCACGAAAACAGCGCAGCTCTGGCATAACGCCACGCCGCATCCGCACTGGTGCGCCTGACCCTGCTGGCCATCGATGGTGTGTTCTGGCGCACACCGAATACACCAGAGAACGATGCAGCCTTCCCCCGCCAGACACATGCCGAAAACCCGGCGCTCTACCCGCAGGTCAAAATGGTCTGCCAGATGGAACTGACCAGCCATCTGCTGACGTCGATGACGGACGCCATGCGCTTCACCGGGACGTATACCGGAGCTGATGCGCGATCTTGCAAGTATGGGACAACCAGTGAAATTACCGACAAGAAGGGAAAGGGCCTTCCCGAGAGTGGTAAAGGAGAGGCCCTGGAAATACCCCACAGCCCCGAAAAAGAGCCAGTCAGTTGCTTAACTGACTGGCATTACAGCCTTGAGCTGCCGTTTTTTTATTCTGTTAGTTGTGAAACTGAAGCGATTTAGTCACTATCGATCTCATCAAATATGGCTCGCTTTGAGATATTCCTCAAGTAAAAAAACACCTCTTCCTGCGATTTCTCACAAAAAAGATTCGTTGACAAAAAGTGACAAAATTATGAGATTTCCATCACACATTTTGACATCAGGAACGGTATGCTGAATTCACCAAGACGGGAAGACAAGAGGTAAAATTTATGACAATGAACATTACCAGCAAACAAATGGAAATTACTCCGGCCATCCGCCAACATGTCGCAGACCGTCTCGCCAAACTGGAAAAATGGCAAACACATCTGATTAATCCACATATCATTCTGTCCAAAGAGCCACAAGGTTTTGTTGCTGACGCCACAATCAATACTCCTAACGGCGTTCTGGTTGCCAGTGGTAAACATGAAGATATGTACACCGCAATTAACGAATTGATCAACAAGCTGGAACGGCAGCTCAATAAACTGCAGCACAAAGGCGAAGCACGTCGTGCCGCAACATCGGTGAAAGACGCCAACTTCGTCGAAGAAGTTGAAGAAGAGTAGTCCTTTATATTGAGTGTATCGCCAACGCGCCTTCGGGCGCGTTTTTTGTTGACAGCGTGAAAACAGTACGGGTACTGTACTGAAGTCACTTAAGGAAACAAACATGAAACACACACCGTTTTTCTTCGCATTCTTTTTTACCTTCCCCTGAATGGGAGGCGTTTCGTCGTGTGAAACAGAATGCGAAGACGAACAATAAGGCCTCCCAAACCGGGGGGCCTTTTTTATTGATAACAAAAAGGCAACACTATGACATCGGAAAACCCGTTACTGGCGCTGCGAGAGAAAATCAGCGCGCTGGATGAAAAATTATTAGCATTACTGGCAGAGCGGCGCGAACTGGCCGTCGAGGTGGGAAAAGCCAAACTGCTCTCTCATCGCCCGGTACGTGATATTGATCGCGAACGCGATTTGCTGGAAAGATTAATTACGCTCGGTAAAGCGCACCATCTGGACGCCCATTACATTACTCGCCTGTTCCAGCTCATCATTGAAGATTCCGTATTAACTCAGCAGGCACTGCTCCAGCAACATCTCAATAAAATTAATCCGCACTCAGCACGCATCGCTTTTCTCGGCCCCAAAGGCTCCTATTCACATCTTGCCGCTCGTCAGTACGCTGCGCGTCACTTTGAGCAATTCATTGAAAGTGGCTGCGCCAAATTTGCCGATATTTTTAATCAGGTGGAAACCGGCCAGGCCGACTATGCCGTCGTACCGATTGAAAATACCAGCTCCGGTGCCATAAACGACGTTTACGATCTGCTGCAACATACCAGTTTGTCGATTGTTGGCGAGATGACGTTAACTATCGATCATTGTTTGTTGGTCTCCGGCACTACTGATTTATCCACCATTAATACGGTCTACAGCCATCCGCAGCCATTCCAGCAATGCAGCAAATTCCTTAATCGTTATCCGCACTGGAAGATTGAATATACCGAAAGTACGTCTGCGGCAATGGAAAAGGTTGCACAGGCAAAATCACCGCATGTTGCTGCGTTGGGAAGCGAAGCTGGCGGCACTTTGTACGGTTTGCAGGTACTGGAGCATATTGAAGCGAATCAGCGACAAAACTTCACCCGATTTGTGGTGTTGGCACGTAAAGCCATTAACGTTTCTGACCAGGTTCCGGCGAAAACGACGTTGTTAATGGCGACCGGACAACAAGCTGGTGCGCTGGTTGAAGCGTTGCTGGTACTGCGCAACCACAATCTGATTATGACCCGTCTGGAATCACGCCCGATTCACGGAAACCCGTGGGAAGAGATGTTTTATCTGGATATTCAGGCCAATCTGGAATCAGCGGAAATGCAACAGGCGTTGAAAGAGCTAGGTGAAATCACTCGCTCGATGAAAGTCCTGGGCTGTTACCCAAGCGAGAATGTGGTACCAGTCGATCCGGCATAATGAAATCGTGCCGGGTGAAACACGCCACCCGGCACTGGATTATTACTGGCGACTGTCATTCGCCTGACGCAATAACACGCGGCTTTCACTCTGAAAACGCTGTGCGTAATCGCCGAACCAGTGCTCCACCTTGCGGAAACTGTCAATAAACGCCTGCTTATCGCCCTGCTCCAGCAACTCAATCGCCTCGCCGAAACGCTTATAGTAACGTTTGATTAACGCCAGATTACGCTCTGACGACATAATAATGTCGGCATACAGTTGCGGATCCTGGGCAAACAGTCGCCCAACCATCGCCAGCTCAAGGCGGTAAATCGGCGAAGAAAGCGCCAGAAGTTGCTCAAGCTGAACATTTTCTTCTGCCAGGTGCAGCCCATAAGCAAAAGTAGCAAAGTGGCGCAGTGCCTGAATAAACGCCATATTCTGATCGTGCTCGACAGCGCTAATACGATGCAGCCGAGCGCCCCAGACCTGAATTTGCTCCAGAAACCATTGGTATGCTTCCGGCTTACGTCCATCACACCAGACCACAACTTGCTTTGCCAGGCTACCGCTGTCCGGGCCGAACATCGGGTGTAACCCCAGCACCGGACCATCATGCGCCGCCAGCATGGCCTGTAATGGTCCATTTTTCACCGATGCCAGATCGACCAGAATACAATCTTTCGGTAAAGGCGGTAATTTGCCAATAACTTGTTCAGTAACGTGAATGGGCACACTAACAATCACCATTCCGGCATCGGCAACAATATCAGCCGCTCGATCCCAGTCATGTTGCTCCAGAATCCGCACCTGATAACCCGAGAGCGTCAGCATCTTCTCGAACAGACGTCCCATCTGACCGCCACCACCGACGATAACCACCGGACGCAGAGACGGACAAAGCGTTTTAAATCCTTTGTCGTTTTCACTGGAGTAAGATTCACGCATCACCCGACGCAAAACATCCTCAATCAGATCTGGCGGTACACCCAGAGCTTCCGCCTCTGCACGCCGCGAGGCCAGCATAGATGCCTCGCGCTCCGGAACATAAATAGGCAGTCCAAAGCGGCTTTTCACCTCGCCAACTTCAGCAACCAGTTCCAGACGCTTCGCTAATAAATTCAGTAGCGCTTTATCGACTTCATCAATTTGATCGCGTAATGCGGTCAATTCAGCAACCATAATAAACCTCTTAAGCCACGCGAGCCGTCAGCTGCCCGTTCAGATCCTGATGAATTTCACGCAGCAAGGCATCGGTCATTTCCCAACTAATGCAGGCATCGGTTACGGATACACCGTATTTCATTTCACTGCGCGGTTGCTCGGAAGACTGATTGCCCTCGTGGATATTACTTTCGATCATCAGACCAATAATTGAGCGATTGCCATCTTTGATTTGAGCAACCACGGATTCTGCCACCGCAGGCTGACGGCGATAATCTTTATTGGAATTACCGTGGCTGCAATCTACCATCAGAGACGGGCGCAGTCCCGCCTGTTCCATCTCTTTTTCACATTGCGCAACATCCGCAGGGCTATAGTTTGGCGCTTTACCACCGCGCAGGATCACATGCCCGTCCGGATTCCCCTGAGTTTGTAGCAACGCAACCTGCCCTGCCTGGTTAATGCCAACAAAACGGTGCGGCTGGGCGGCGGCGCGCATAGCGTTAATTGCCGTTGCCAGACTGCCATCGGTGCCGTTTTTAAAACCAACCGGCATGGAAAGCCCGGAGGCCATTTCACGGTGAGTTTGCGATTCCGTTGTACGAGCACCAATTGCTGACCAGCTAAACAGATCGCCCAGGTATTGCGGGCTATTCGGATCTAACGCTTCCGTTGCCAGTGGCAGTCCCATATTCACCAGCTCAAGCAGCAATTTACGCGCGATCTGCAGCCCGGCTTCTACATCAAAAGAGCCATCCATATGGGGATCGTTAATCAACCCTTTCCAACCGACAGTGGTACGGGGTTTTTCAAAATAGACGCGCATTACCAGATAGAGGCTATCGCTGACCTCTGCGGCAAGGGCTTTAAATCGACGAGCATATTCCAGAGCAGTTTCCGGATCATGAATGGAACAAGGACCACATACTACCAACAGACGAGGATCGCGCCCGGCGATAATATCTGAAATGGTTTTACGCGAGTCAGCAATCTGGGCTTCCTGTTGCAGGCTTAATGGAAAAGCGGCCTTCAGTTGTTCCGGAGTCATTAAAACTTGTTCGTCGGTAATATGTACGTTATTCAACGCGTCTTTTTGCATGATGGCGATCCTGTTTATGCTCGTTTGCGATAGTTGATCCTCAGCGAGGATGACGTAACGATAACACATAAAGTAAAGTTTTCAATCCATATTTCGTACATTTTTCTTTACACAAACAATTTATTCGTGCTTTTAACCCTTGTTTATGTATAAATAAATTTACACCTCCTTTGAAAACAATCCGCTATGCTTTGAAAAAGGAGAAAGAAATGATGAAAAAGTTTATCGCCCCCTTGTTGGCTTTACTGGTTAGCGGATGTCAGATTGATCCTTATACTCACGCGCCAACCTTGACCAGCACCGACTGGTATGATGTTGGTATGGAAGATGCGATATCGGGCAACGCCATAAAAGATGACGATGCATTTAGCGATTCACAGGCGGATCGCGGTCTATACCTTAAAGGATATGCCGAAGGACAAAAGAAAACTTGCCAGACCGATTTTACTTATGCCCGAGGACTTTCCGGTAAAAGCTTTCCTGCCAGCTGCAACAATGTTGAAAATGCCAGCCAACTGCATGAAGTATGGCAAAAAGGGGCTGATGAGAATGCCAGCACAATACGATTAAATTAATTAACCCCCCCCAACAATAAATTAAACATGAGATTTTACTTATTATTTTTTATTTCCCACTCTGATGACGACTGCATAAAAAAATGATATTTTAATGAGCATTCTGAAAAATTATCGATGCATTGCAAGCGAAGATGGTGAGGATCCCTGAATGCGTTTTTCTCATCGTCTGTTCTTACTGCTGATTCTCCTCCTGACGGGAGCACCAATACTCGCTCAGGAACCTTCAGACGTTGCGAAAAACGTGCGTACGATGGTTTCCGGTATTGTCAGTTACACTCGCTGGCCTGCGCTATCAGGCCTACCAAAGTTATGTATCTTTTCATCTTCACGTTTTAGTACCGCCCTACAAGAGAATGGCGCGACATCTTTGCCTTATCTGCCTGTCATCATTCACTCTCAACAAGAGGCGATGATATCAGGCTGCAATGGTTTTTATTTTGGCAACGAGTCACCAACATTCCAGATGGAATTAACCGAACAATATCCGTCAAAGGCGTTATTATTAATTGCCGAACAAAATGCCGAGTGCATTATTGGCAGCGCCTTTTGTCTGATCATCCACAATAATGACGTCAGATTTGCCGTAAACCTGGATGCCTTATCGCGTAGCGGTGTAAAGGTGAACCCAGATGTCTTAATGCTCGCACGGAAGAAAAATGATGGATAACGATAATTCTCTTAATAAGCGCCCCACGTTTAAAAGAGCATTACGCAACATCAGTATGACCAGCATATTTATCACTATGATGCTGATCTGGTTGCTGCTTTCCGTGACCTCGGTGCTGACCCTGAAACAGTACGCGCAAAAAAACCTGGCACTGACAGCAGCAACAATGACTTACAGTCTGGAAGCAGCGGTCGTTTTTGCCGATGGCCCTGCAGCAACTCAAACACTGGCAGCGCTGGGGAAGCAAGGGCAATTTTCAACTGCAGAAGTGCGTGATAAGCAGCAAAATATTCTGGCATCCTGGCATTACACCCGTAAGGATCCAGGCGATACTTTCAGCAATTTCATAAGCCACTGGCTCTTCCCTGCCCCCATCACTCAGCCGATTAGTCACAATGGTGAAACCATTGGCGAAGTACGCTTAACCGCTCGCGACAGCTCGATCAGCCATTTTATCTGGTTTTCGCTCGCTGTCCTGACCGGTTGTATTCTGCTGGCATCAGGCATCGCAATTACCCTCACCCGCCATTTGCACAATGGCCTGGTGGAAGCGCTGAAAAATATCACCGATGTCGTACATGATGTGCGTTCCAACCGCAATTTTTCCCGACGAGTTTCGGAAGAACGTATCGCTGAGTTTCACCGCTTCGCTCTCGACTTCAACAGTCTGCTGGATGAAATGGAAGAGTGGCAGCTTCGTTTACAGGCCAAAAATGCGCAGCTTCTACGTACCGCGCTACATGACCCATTAACCGGGCTGGCGAACCGGGCTGCGTTTCGTAGCGGCATCAACACGTTGATGAGCAGTTCCGACGCCAGAAAAACGTCGGCGTTACTGTTTCTTGATGGCGATAATTTTAAATATATCAACGATACCTGGGGTCATGCGACGGGCGATCGGGTCTTGATTGAGGTAGCAAAACGGTTAGCAGAATTTGGCGGGCTGCAACATAAAGCATACCGCATAGGCGGCGATGAATTCGCGATGGTGCTCTATGGTGTACAGTCGGAATCTGAAGTGCAGCGGATATGCTCAGCACTGACACAAATCTTTAATCGCCCGTTTGATCTTCATAATGGTCATCAGACCACCATGACATTAAGCATTGGTTACGCGATGACCATTGAGCATGCCTCTGCGGAAAAATTACAAGAGCTGGCCGATCACAATATGTATCAGGCCAAACACCAGCGTGCCGAAAAGCTGGTGAGATAACAAGGATATATCGATATGATAAAGCACCTGGTAGCACCCCTGATTTTCACCTCGCTAGTACTGACTGGCTGCCAGTCCCCTCAGGGAAAGTTTACTCCTGAGCAAGTTGCCGCTATGCAATCTTATGGATTTACTGAATCCGCCGGCGACTGGTCGCTGGGATTATCAGATGCCATTCTGTTCGCAAAAAATGACTACAAATTGCTCCCGGAAAGCCAGCAACAGATCCAAACCATGGCAGCCAAATTGGCCTCGACAGGGCTAACGCATGCCCGTATGGATGGACACACCGACAACTATGGTGAAGACAGTTACAACGAAGCCTTATCATTGAAACGGGCGAATGTTGTGGCCGATGCATGGGCTATAGGTGGACAAATTCCGCGCAGCAACCTCACCACACAGGGTTTAGGAAAAAAATATCCCATAGCCAGTAACAAGACCGCCCAGGGCCGCGCCGAGAACCGCCGCGTCGCAGTAGTGATTACTACCCCTTAAAACACGAGCAAACAGATAAAAAAAGGGCCAGCCAATTGGCCAGCCCTTCTTAACAGGATGTCGCTTAAGCGAAATCTTAGTTAAGACGCTCTTTGATACGAGCAGCCTTACCAGTACGCTCACGCAGGTAGTACAGTTTAGCTTTACGAACAGCACCACGACGTTTGACAGAAATGCTGTCAACTACCGGAGAGTGAGTCTGGAAGACACGCTCAACGCCTTCGCCGTTGGAAATTTTACGAACAGTGAATGCAGAGTGCAGACCGCGGTTACGAATAGCGATAACCACGCCCTCGAATGCCTGCAGACGTTTTTTGGAACCTTCAACAACCCATACTTTCACTTCCACGGTATCACCCGGACGGAAGGAAGGTACGTCCTGCTTCATCTGCTCTTGTTCAAGTTGCTTAATAATGTTGCTCATAATTTAATCTCTTATCCTGGGTAAACTGATATCTCGGGGGCTTACGCCATCCCATCATGTTTATGTTGCTGTTGTGCGTGTTCCGTTTTGAACTCCGCCAGCAACCTTGCTTGCTCTTCAGTCAGAGCCAGGTTTTCCAGAAGTTCAGGTCTTCTAAGCCAGGTACGGCCCAGCGACTGTTTCAAACGCCAGCGACGTATCTCAGCATGGTTGCCCGACAGTAACACTGACGGAACTTCCATCCCTTCTAACACCTCAGGCCGTGTATAGTGCGGGCAATCCAGCAATCCTTCAGCAAAGGAATCTTCCGTTGCCGAAGCTTCATGTCCCAGTACTCCCGGAATAAACCGGGAAACGGAGTCAATCAGCGTCATTGCTGGTAACTCACCACCACTGAGAACGTAATCGCCGATTGACCATTCTTCGTCAATTTCGGTTTGGATCACGCGCTCATCTATACCTTCGTAGCGACCGCACACCAGAATCAATTTTTGATTCGTTGCCAGTTCGCTGACGCCTGCTTGATCAAGCTTGCGCCCCTGCGGTGACAGATAAATCACCTTTGCGCCTTCACCCGCCGCGGCTTTTGCTGCATGAATGGCGTCCCGTAAAGGTTGCACCATCATTAACATCCCCGGTCCGCCGCCGTAAGGACGATCGTCCACAGTACGGTGCCGGTCATGCGTGAAGTCACGAGGACTCCAGCTCTGGATGCTCAGCAGGCCATTTTTAACTGCCCGGCCAGTTACCCCGTAATCGGTAATTGCGCGGAACATTTCAGGAAACAGGCTAATTATGCCAATCCACATAGCGCCGTCTTTTACCGTTTATCCGGTGGTTTAAAAACCAGGATCCCAATCTACTTCGATTGAACGAGTAGTGAGATCGACTTTCTTGATAACCTGCCCATCGAGGAACGGTACGAGACGTTCCTTGATACCAAACGCATCTTTCAGGTTTGCCTTAATGACGAGAACGTCATTAGATCCGGTTTCCATCATATCGATGACTTTACCGAGATCGTAGCCTTCAGTGGTTATTACCTGGCAGCCCATCAGGTCTTTCCAGTAGTAGTCACCCTCTTCAAGCTGAGGCAGCTGCGATGAATCCACGACAATTTCACAATTCGTCAGCAGGTTCGCCGCATCACGATCGTCAACGCCTTTCAGCTTGATGATCATGTCCTGATTGTGGTGCTTCCAGCTTTCCAGCTGGACTTGCTGCCACTGACCCGCCTTCTGGATAAACCAGGGCTGATAGTCAAAAATGCTTTCGGCGTCTTCGGTGGAAGAAAACACTCTGAGCCACCCACGAATACCGTAAGACGAACCCATTTTTCCCAAAACGATGGGATCAACAGGTGCTTGCGCGGTGAGTTGTTTGCTCATCATGACCACCGTGACAGATTAAGCTGCTTTGTTTACTTCTTTGATCAGCGCTGCAACGCGATCAGAAATAGTTGCGCCCTGGCCAACCCAGTGAGCGATGCGATCCAGATCCAGGCGAGTGCCTTCTTCTTTTTCGCTAGCGATTGGGTTGAAGAAACCAACGCGCTCGATGAAGCGACCGTTGCGTGCATTACGGCTGTCAGCGACAACAACCTGGTAGAACGGACGCTTTTTAGCGCCGTGACGTGCTAAACGAATAGTTACCATAACATCCTCTTGTGTGAATAAAACAACCGGACCCCATCGAGGAACGGAGTCCGGTGTCATATTAAAAGCCCGAAAATTTTACTGATTTCTGGAGAAAATGCAATCAGCAGTTAATAACTCTGTCGCATAAGGTCATTTAGCGACCAGGAAATCCCGGCGGCATCATCCCTTTCATGCTTCTCATCATCTTCGCCATTCCGCCCTTCTTCATTTTCTTCATCATGCGCTGCATGTCGTCGAACTGTTTCAGAAGACGGTTAACGTCCTGCACCTGCATACCGCAACCGGCAGCGATACGGCGTTTACGCGAACCTTTGATGATTTCTGGCTTAGCGCGCTCTTTCATCGTCATCGAGTTGATGATGGCTTCCATACGCACCAGCACTTTATCGTCCATCTGCGACTTGACGTTATCCGGGATCTGCCCCATGCCCGGCAGTTTGCCCATCAGGCTAGCCATGCCGCCCATATTTTTCATCTGGCGCAGTTGCTCAAGGAAGTCGTTGAGATCGAAGCCGTCGCCTTTTTTCAGCTTGCTGGCTAATTTCTCTGCCTGCGCGCGGTCAACTTTACTTTCGATATCTTCGATCAGCGACAGCACGTCGCCCATGCCGAGAATACGGGAAGCGATGCGGTCCGGATGGAACGGCTCCAGCGCCTCGGTTTTCTCGCCAACACCGAGGAACTTGATCGGTTTGCCCGTAATGTGACGAATAGAGAGCGCCGCACCGCCACGAGCATCGCCGTCGACTTTAGTCAGTACCACACCGGTCAGCGGTAACGCTTCATTGAATGCTTTTGCCGTATTGGCCGCATCCTGACCGGTCATGGCGTCAACCACAAACAGGGTTTCAACCGGGTTAATCGACGCATGGACTTGTTTGATCTCGTCCATCATCGCTTCGTCAACGTGCAGACGACCAGCGGTATCCACCAGCAGCACGTCGTAGAATTTCAGTTTGGCTTCTTTCAGCGCCGCGTTAACAATATCAACCGGCTTCTGACCAACATCAGAAGGGAAGAAATCAACGCCCACCTGCTCTGCCAGCGTCTCAAGCTGTTTGATTGCCGCCGGGCGATAGACGTCAGCAGAAACCACCAGCACTTTCTTCTTGTGCTTCTCACGCAGGAACTTACCGAGCTTGCCCACGCTGGTTGTTTTACCGGCACCTTGCAGGCCCGCCATCAGTACCACCGCTGGCGGTTGCGCAGCCAGATTCAGGGTCTGGTTCTCTTCGCCCATCGCCGCAACCAGTTCGTTACGGACGATTTTGACGAACTCCTGCCCCGGCGTCAGGCTCTTATTAACTTCATGACCAACCGCTTTCTCTTTTACGCGATTGATAAACTCACGCACTACCGGCAGGGCGACGTCCGCCTCCAGCAGCGCCATGCGCACTTCGCGCAGCGTATCTTTTACGTTGTCTTCAGTGAGGCGTCCACGGCCACTGATATTGCGCAGCGTGCGCGACAAACGATCGGTTAAATTATCAAACATTGTCTCTCGCCTGGGGTGGAAACGGTTGGCCGCAATCGCGACACATCATCAGTATTTTGCCGCAGTATAACATGAAGGCGTCTTTGTTGTTATGCAACGGTTGGAGCAGCGTTCACCTGACGCTATACTGCTTCTCTTTCTTATTGCTCAAACTGTCGACATTACTATGCCCGTTTTTGCTCTGCTCGCGCTTGTCGCCTACTCCGTCAGTCTTGCGCTGATTGTTCCCGGTCTGCTGCAAAAAAACGGCGGCTGGCGGCGCATGGCTATTATTTCTGCGGTCATCGCGCTGGTCTGCCACGCAATCGCTCTGGAAGCCCGCATCCTGCCCGACGGTGATAGCGGACAAAACCTCAGCCTGCTGAACGTTGGTTCGCTGGTCAGTTTGATGATCTGTACGGTAATGACCATCGTGGCTTCTCGCAATCGTGGCTGGTTGCTGCTACCCATTGTCTATGCCTTTGCGCTTATCAACCTGGCGCTGGCCACCTTTATGCCCAATGAATACATCACCCATCTGGAAGCAACGCCTGGGATGCTGGTGCACATTGGCTTATCGCTCTTTTCCTATGCCACGCTGATTATCGCCGCTCTGTATGCATTACAACTGGCGTGGATTGATTACCAACTGAAGAACAAGAAGCTGGCGTTTAACCAGGAAATGCCGCCGTTGATGAGTATCGAGCGTAAAATGTTCCACATCACGCAGATTGGCGTGGTGCTGTTAACGCTCACTCTTTGCACTGGCCTGTTCTACATGCACAACTTATTTAGCATGGAAAATATCGACAAGGCCGTGCTCTCTATCGTGGCGTGGTTTGTCTATATTGTGCTGCTGTGGGGACATTATCATGAAGGATGGCGTGGACGCCGCGTCGTCTGGTTTAACGTTGCGGGTGCAGTCATTCTGACACTGGCCTACTTCGGCAGCCGAATTGTCCAGCAGTTAATCAGCTAATCCCAGAAAAGGAGTTTCCCCTGGAACACATTTCTACTACTACGTTGATCATTATTCTGATCATCATGGTGGTCATTTCAGCCTATTTTTCCGGGTCCGAAACCGGAATGATGACCCTCAACCGCTATCGTCTGAGGCATATGGCGAAACAGGGTAATCGCTCGGCCAAACGCGTCGAAAAATTGCTGCGTAAGCCAGACCGCCTGATAAGCCTGGTGTTAATCGGCAATAACCTGGTCAATATTCTTGCTTCCGCGCTCGGCACTATTGTGGGGATGCGTTTGTACGGGGATGCGGGCGTGGCAATTGCGACTGGTGTGCTTACTTTTGTCGTACTGGTTTTTGCTGAAGTATTGCCGAAAACCATTGCCGCGCTGTACCCGGAAAAAGTCGCCTATCCAAGTAGTTTTCTGCTGGCACCGCTGCAAATTTTGATGATGCCACTGGTCTGGTTGCTAAACGCTATTACCCGCATGTTAATGCGCATGATGGGCATCAAAACCGATATCGTGGTTAGTGGATCTTTAAGCAAAGAAGAATTACGCACCATTGTGCACGAATCGCGGTCACAGATTTCCCGTCGCAATCAGGATATGCTGTTGTCGGTACTCGATCTGGAAAAAATGACCGTCGATGACATCATGGTGCCGCGTAGTGAAATTATCGGTATTGATATCAACGATGACTGGAAATCGATTCTCCGCCAACTCTCCCACTCACCTCACGGACGCATCGTGCTCTACCGTGACTCGCTTGACGACGCCATCAGTATGCTGCGAGTACGTGAAGCCTGGCGACTCATGTCGGAAAAAAAAGAGTTCACCAAAGAAACCATGCTACGCGCCGCGGACGAAATCTATTTTGTCCCGGAAGGTACGCCGCTCAGCACGCAGCTGGTGAAGTTTCAGCGCAACAAAAAGAAAGTCGGCCTGGTCGTCAACGAGTATGGAGATATTCAGGGTCTGGTGACGGTCGAAGATATTCTCGAAGAGATTGTTGGTGATTTCACCACGTCGATGTCGCCAACGCTCGCCGAAGAGGTCACGCCGCAAAACGACGGTTCGGTGATTATCGATGGCACTGCCAACGTGCGGGAAATCAACAAAGCCTTCAACTGGCATCTACCGGAAGATGATGCACGAACGGTTAATGGCGTCATTCTTGAGGCACTGGAAGAGATTCCTGTCGCAGGAACTCGCGTGCGTATTGGCGAGTACGATATCGATATTCTCGATGTACAGGACAATATGATTAAGCAGGTAAAAGTTTTTCCTGTGAAACCGCTGCGTGAGAGTGTGGCGGAGTAACGAAAACGGCCCGGCATTCGCATGCTGGGCCGTGATTTATTACGAAAGCAGAAATTAAGCTTTTGCTTTCGCTACAGTAACCATCGCCGCACGAATCGTACGACCATTCAGCGTATAACCCTTCTGCATAATACCCAGTACGTTACCTGGCGCAACGTCATCAGATTCCACCATTGCGATGGCCTGATGCACATTCGGGTCCAGTGGGACGTTAGTTTCGGCGATCACTTCAACGCCAAACTTACGCACAACATCCAGCATCGACTTCAGCGTCAGCTCAATACCTTCAACCATCGCGGACATATCCGGGTTAGCTTTATCAGCCACTTCCAGCGCACGATCCAGGCTATCAATCACCGGCAGCAATTCGTTGATGAATTTCTCCAGCGCGAATTTATGGGCTTTTTCGATATCCAGTTCAGTACGGCGACGCAGGTTTTCCATTTCGGCTTTTACGCGCAAAATGCCGTCACGTTCACGGGTCTGGGCTTCAGCCAGCTGAGCTTCGAGATTCGCAATTTTTTCATCGCGCGGATCCACCTGCTCAGCAGAAGCTTCTGGCTCAACTGCCTCAATCTCTTCGTGCTGATCCATGATAATTTCTTCCGGGGCTTGCCCCTCAGGCGTTTTCTGTTCTTTACTACTCATGAATTTCTCCGCGTTTTTTTCGCATTCATCTCGCTAACTTCGCTTATTATGGGGATCAGTTTCAGGGTTTCAAGGGAAGCACTCACATTGTCATCAATCTTCGCAACAAGGACCTCGGAAAAATGAATAATCATTTCAAGTGTATTGGCATTGTGGGACACCCACGGCACCCCACTGCACTGACAACACATGAAATGCTCTACCGCTGGCTGTGCACAAAAGGTTACGAGGTCATCGTTGAGCAACAAATCGCTCACGAACTGCAACTGAAGAATGTGAAAACTGGCACGCTCGCGGAGATTGGGCAACAGGCTGATCTCGCGGTTGTCGTTGGCGGCGACGGTAATATGCTGGGCGCGGCGCGCACGCTCGCCCGCTACGATATTAAAGTTATTGGAATCAACCGTGGCAACCTGGGTTTCCTGACTGACCTTGATCCCGATAACGCCCAGCAACAATTAGCCGATGTGCTGGAAGGTCACTACATCAGCGAGAAACGTTTTTTGCTGGAAGCGCAAGTCTGTCAGCAAGATTGCCAAAAGCGCATCAGCACCGCGATAAATGAAGTGGTACTTCATCCAGGCAAAGTGGCGCATATGATTGAGTTCGAAGTATATATCGACGAGATCTTTGCGTTTTCGCAGCGTTCCGATGGCCTGATTATTTCGACACCTACAGGCTCCACTGCCTATTCTCTCTCGGCAGGCGGTCCAATCCTGACGCCTTCTCTGGATGCAATTACCCTGGTGCCCATGTTCCCGCATACGTTGTCAGCACGACCACTGGTCATAAACAGCAGCAGCACGATCCGTCTGCGTTTTTCACATCGCCGTAACGACCTGGAAATCAGTTGCGACAGCCAGATAGCACTACCGATTCAGGAAGGAGAAGATGTCCTGATTCGTCGCTGTGATTACCATCTGAATCTGATTCATCCGAAAGATTACAGCTATTTCAATACATTAAGCACCAAGCTCGGCTGGTCAAAAAAATTATTCTAATTTTACGCCAGCCTCTTTACTGTATATAAAACCAGTTTATACTGTACACAATAACAGTAATGGTTTTTCATACAGGAAAACAACTATGTTGGCACAACTGACCATCAGCAACTTTGCTATCGTTCGTGAGCTTGAGATTGATTTTCACAGCGGCATGACCGTAATCACCGGCGAGACCGGCGCGGGTAAATCTATTGCAATAGATGCCCTGGGCCTTTGTCTCGGCGGTCGCGCTGAAGCCGACATGGTGCGTACCGGCGCTGCTCGCGCAGATCTGTGCGCCCGTTTTTCTCTGAAAGATACACCCGCAGCACTGCGCTGGCTGGAAGAAAACCAACTGGAAGATGGCCGTGAATGCCTGCTTCGTCGCGTAATCAGTAGCGATGGTCGCTCTCGTGGTTTTATCAACGGTACAGCTGTTCCACTGTCACAACTGCGCGAACTGGGCCAGTTGCTCATTCAGATCCATGGTCAGCACGCCCATCAATTACTCACCAAACCCGAGCACCAAAAATTCCTGCTTGATGGCTATGCTAATGAAACCTCTCTGCTTCAGGAAATGACCGCACGTTATCAGTTGTGGCATCAAAGCTGCCGCGACCTCGCGCATCATCAACAGTTAAGTCAGGAACGCGCCGCTCGTGCGGAGCTGCTGCAATACCAATTAAAAGAACTTAACGAATTTAATCCTCAGCCCGGAGAGTTTGAGCAAATCGACGAAGAGTACAAACGTCTGGCGAACAGCGGTCAATTGCTGACCACCAGCCAGAATGCATTGGCATTAATGGCCGACGGTGAAGACGCAAACCTGCAAAGTCAGCTTTACACGGCTAAACAACTGGTGAGCGAATTGATTGGCATGGACAGCAAACTGTCCGGCGTACTTGATATGCTGGAAGAAGCTACCATCCAGATTGCTGAAGCCAGCGACGAACTGCGCCACTACTGCGATCGTCTGGATCTCGATCCCAACCGACTGTTTGAACTTGAACAGCGTATCTCAAAACAGATTTCGCTGGCACGTAAACATCACGTCAGCCCTGAGGCATTGCCACAGTATTACCAGTCGCTACTGGAAGAACAGCAGCAACTGGACGATCAGGCCGACTCACAAGAAACGCTCGCGCTGGCGGTAACGAAACATCATCAGCAGGCACTGGAAACGGCGCGCGCGTTACACCAGCAACGCCAGCATTATGCAAATGAGTTGGCACAGCTGATCACCGATAGTATGCATGCACTCTCTATGCCACATGGGCAGTTTACGATCGATGTTAAATTTGACGAGCATCACCTGGGCGCTGACGGCGCTGATCGTATTGAGTTTCGGGTAACCACCAACCCAGGTCAGCCAATGCAGCCTATTGCCAAAGTCGCATCCGGTGGTGAGTTGTCCCGCATCGCATTGGCAATCCAGGTCATTACCGCGCGTAAAATGGAAACCCCGGCACTGATTTTTGATGAAGTGGATGTAGGGATTAGCGGCCCAACAGCGGCAGTTGTCGGCAAACTGCTACGTCAACTTGGCGAATCAACTCAGGTGATGTGTGTTACCCACCTGCCACAAGTCGCGGGATGTGGTCATCAACACTATTTTGTCAGCAAAGAAACCGATGGTGCGATGACAGAAACGCATATGGAGTCGCTGGACAAAAAAGCGCGGTTACAAGAGCTGGCGCGCCTGCTTGGTGGCAGTGAAGTCACACGTAACACACTGGCGAATGCGAAAGAACTGCTTGCGGCGTAAACTTTTTTCCTGCTTCACGGTCAGAGTAAACAGCAAAACGCCGTAAGACCGGAAAGCAAAAGGTTTTAAAGTGATGAAAGGTCTATTATCATCGGCATATTACAGATGAGCCACGTACTGCTCGGGCCCGAAAAGGAATCAAATCACTATGCGCTGTAAAACGCTGACTGCTGCAGCAGCAGTACTATTGATGTTGACCGCAGGCTGTTCCACTCTGGAGCGAGTGGTTTACCGTCCTGACATCAACCAGGGGAACTATCTGACCGCTAACGACGTATCCAAAATACGTGTTGGCATGACGCAACAACAAGTTGCGTACGCATTGGGTACACCGCTGATGTCCGATCCATTTGGTACGAATACCTGGTTCTATGTCTTCCGCCAGCAACCAGGTCATGAAGGTGTAACGCAGCAAACGCTGACGCTGACCTTTAACAGTAGCGGGGTGTTGACCAACATTGATAACAAACCTGCGCTGAGTGGTAACTAATAATAAAGTTGCTCTCAAAGACGTTAAAAAAGGTGCTCAATAAGCACCTTTTTTCTGTCTGTTATTTATTCGCTGATTTTTCTGCTCGTTGCCTGCGAAGCTCTTTAGGATCGGCAATGAGAGGACGATAAATCTCCACCCGATCGCCATCATGCACGGTATCGCTCAGTTTTGCCGGACGGCTGTAAATGCCGACTTTGTTTTTAGTTAAATCGATATCGGTACGCAATTCCAGCAAGCCACTGGTGCGAATAGCTTCTTCAACCGTCGCGCCCTCCTGCAGCGTCACGCGCTGCAGGTACTGCTTCTCAGGTAGAGCATAAGCCACCTCAACGGCAATTTTACCTGGCACTGTAAACCTCTTTCGCACGAACCGTAAAAGCCTGGACCATATTAGCCGCCAGCTCTTTAAACACGCGGCCAAAGGCGAGTTCAATCAACTTATTGGTAAACTCAAAGTCGAGATGAAACTCGATACGACACGCCTCCTGGCTCAGCGGCGTAAACTTCCATCCACCGATCAATTTCTTGAACGGCCCATCCACCAGATTCATAAGAATACTTTGGTTACTGGTCAACTGGTTGCGGGTAGTAAACGTTTTGCTGATCCCAGCCTTAGAGACATCTACCGCCGCGGTCATCTGCCCAGGAGTGGACTCCAGAATCCGACTTCCGGTACAACCCGGCAAAAACTGAGGATAAGACTGAACGTCATTCACTAACTGATACATTTGCTCCGCGCTGTAGGGTACCAGTGCGGTCCGGCTAATCTGAGGCATAACAATTTCCATCAACAAAAATCCAACAAATAATATCATTTATCCTGCTGTAAAAAAAACGCTATCCCGGCGCTGGGTAACATCGGGTTCATGCTAAGATAGAGCCTTGTCCCCCGCAGGATTGATATGGGGTGTTTTCGATTTCAGATTACCGATGATTCACGACGCTTATGACGAAGAAAAAAGCACATAAACCTGGTTCAGCGACCATCGCACTTAACAAGCGCGCCCGTCACGAATACTTTATCGAAGAAGAGTTCGAAGCGGGACTTGCCCTGCAAGGCTGGGAGGTTAAATCCCTGCGCGCAGGAAAAGCCAATATCAGCGACAGCTACGTCCTTCTACGTGATGGAGAAGCATTTCTGTTTGGCGCTAACATCACGCCAATGGCTGTGGCATCCACGCATGTGGTGTGCGATCCTACCCGTACCCGCAAGTTACTTCTCAACCAGCGCGAACTGGACTCATTGTACGGTCGCGTCAATCGAGAAGGCTATACCGTAGTGGCGCTCTCCCTGTACTGGAAAAATGCCTGGTGCAAAGTGAAAATCGGCGTCGCTAAAGGTAAGAAACAGCACGATAAACGTTCAGACATCAAAGAACGCGAATGGCAGGTGGATAAAGCGCGTATCATGAAAAACGCCCACCGTTAAATCTGCACTCCAATTATTGACCAGTTCCTCACCGCGCCACCCTCTCCGGCGGCGCGAATGAACATCTTATTGGCTATCACATCCGACCCAAATGTTGCCATCCCATTGCTTAATCGAATAAAAATCAGGCTACATGGGTGCTAAATCTTTAACGATAACGCCATTGAGGCTGGTCATGGCACTCATGAATCTGGTATACTTACCGTTACACATTGGGGCTGATTCTGGATTCGACGGGATTTGCGAAACCCAAGGTGCATGCCGAGGGGCGGTTGGCCTCGTAAAAAGCCGCAAAAAATAGTCGCAAACGACGAAAACTACGCTTTAGCAGCTTAATAACCTGCTTAGAGCCCTCTCTCCCTAGCCTCCGCTCTTAGGACGGGGATCAAGAGAGGTCAAACCCAAAAGAGATCGCGTGGAAGCCCTGCCTGGGGTTGAAGCGTTAAAACTTAATCAGGCTAGTTTGTTAGTGGCGTGTCCGTCCGCAGCTGGCAAGCGAATGTAAAGACTGACTAAGCATGTAGTACCGAGGATGTAGGAATTTCGGACGCGGGTTCAACTCCCGCCAGCTCCACCAATCATGATTGGACGGTGCAAGGACAACACCAACAAAAACAGGAAGTTAGAAGTCTCAGCAAGACACCGACCAGACGGTGAGGAGACATAAAAGGATACGCAAAGGAGCCGCGGCTCCTGGTGATATGAAAGCCCACAGATGTGGGCTTTTTCGTTGATGGTCAGAACGACCAGTTCACACCAGCCACCGCGTTCCACGGGGATTCCACACCGGCACCATGGCTATACCCCACCCCGAGATGCCCGCTTAACGAACTGCTGAATGAGGCTTTAATACC
>NZ_VNXE01000083.1:0-26221 GCF_009820115.1 Escherichia sp. HH41S | reverse complement strand
GCTTTCAGCTCACTGTCGCGAGGTGGCGTATATTACGCTTTCCTCTTTCAGAGTCAACCCTGAATTTCAGGATTTTTTCTCTTTGTTGTTACGACCATCTTGTAAAGTGTTTCACGTTGTCGTCTCAACGGAGGCGCATTATAGGGATCCCAATTTTTTGCACAAGTACTTTTTTGATCTTTTTTTCTGTTTGTTGTTTTTTCACCCTTTTTGCTGCATTCGCACACAAAACGGTGCTTTTTTGCATACTAAAAGACTTGCACTAGGCCAATAATGCACCCAAAGTCATTAGGAAATCATTTATTGTTGAGGTGAGTATGTCTGATGTTTTACGCCCATACCGCGATCTTTTTCCACAAATCGGTCAGCGCGTAATGATCGACGATAGTAGTGTAGTGATCGGTGACGTTCGTTTGGCTGATGATGTGGGGATCTGGCCGCTCGTTGTGATTCGTGGAGATGTACATTATGTACAGATCGGAGCACGCACCAATATCCAGGATGGCAGTATGTTGCATGTCACTCATAAATCCTCGTACAACCCAGATGGCAACCCATTAACCATTGGCGAAGATGTCACTGTTGGTCACAAGGTGATGCTCCACGGCTGCACCATTGGCAATCGAGTGTTGGTTGGGATGGCATCAATTTTACTTGATGGCGCAATAGTAGAAGATGATGTGATGATTGGTGCGGGTAGCCTGGTCCCACAAAATAAACGGCTGGAGAGCGGATATCTGTATCTCGGTAGCCCCGTCAAACAGATCCGCCCGTTAAGTGATGAAGAGAAGGCCGGGTTACGCTATTCCGCGAATAACTACGTGAAATGGAAGGACGAGTATCTGGATCAGGGTAACCAAACCCAACCTTGATCATCTTCGCTTTGATCCTGAATCAAGCTTTCTGCTTCTTCTTCCAGGTCCCAGCGATGCTGACGAAAACTCGCTAACCACTGTTCTGGCGTATCTCCTGCAAAGCGGTTCGCCAGACTCTCTCCAGTAATAGCGCAAGTGAGCTGCATACCATTTACAAGAGCGGGAAAACAAACGCATTTTTTACTCTCGTTCCACTCTTCCCTGTCCGGAAACTGGATGGCCTGATTCACGCGGACAACTCCTCCTGCAATTGCTTTATAACTGGTTCTATGTCAGGCAGAACACCGTGCCAGAGAAGAAAGGCATGAGCCGCCTGTGCCACCAGCATCCCCAATCCATCCGCATTACGCTTTGAACCTCGCAGCTCACACCATGCCAGAAAAGGTGTTTTTCCTTTCTGATAGAACATGTCATAGCAACACATGCCTGAATGAATGAGCGATGCCGGGATCGCGGGAATATCACCACTGATGCCACTGGATGTTGCATTAATAATGAGATCGAACTCATGCCCCTCCAGTTCGTCCATACCCAACGCCTGAATACTGCCCGTGTGCGCAAACAATTTAGCCAACTCTTCCGCGCGGGATACCGTCCGATTAGTGATTGTCACCGCGCAGTCCAGAGAAAGGAGTGGAAGTAATACACCACGAGACGCCCCACCAGCGCCGATGAGTAGAATACGTAAACCAGGGCGGATAAAAGACAGACGTTCCAGATCGCTTAACAAGCCTACGCCATCGGTATTGTCACCCAGCAGGCGTCCATCTTCTAACCGCTTGAGGGTATTAACAGCACCAGCCAACGCTGCCCGTTCAGTAAGTTCATCAGCTCTGGCAAAGGCCTCTTCTTTAAAAGGCACCGTCACATTCGCTCCTTTACCACCAGCACTAAAGAAAGCGTTCAGTGTGTTAATGAAATCATTGATAGGTGCCAGCACGCGCCCATAGGGATGTTCAATATTCAATTGCTGAGCAAATTGCTGATGAATGAATGGCGATTTGCTGTGGGCTATTGGATTACCAAAAACAGCATAGTTTTCCATTATGTTACCCCTGTCGAAACAGTTCACCCGTCAGGGCATCGCGGATTTCTGAAGGATTTAAACGCCCTCCCGTTTCACCAGGCACAACCGGGAACGCTGCGCCAAATTGTGCGCGAACTTCGTCTACTGTTCGACAAGGCGGCAATCCACTCAAGTTGGCACTGGTAGAAACCAGCGGTTTACCATAAGCCTGGCACAAAGCAACCACCAACGGATGGTCGGTGACTCGTACAGCAAGCGAATCAAAGCGGCCCGTCAACCAGCGCGGTGTTGTCGCAGGCGCGGGAAAGACAAAGGTGACGGGACCTGGCCAGCGAGAAAAAATGGTTTCACGCTGCGCGTCAGTCAGCATGCAGTCATCAATATAGGGTTTAAGCTGCTCGTAATTTGCCGCGATTAAAATCAGCCCCTTATCAACCGGACGCTGTTTTAGCTCCAACAGTCTCATCACTGCTGTTTCGCTATCAGGATCGCACCCGACACCGAAAACGGCTTCCGTTGGATAGGCGATGACACGTTCTTCATTGAGGACATCTATCGCAGCTGCGATAGCGTCTCCTTGCAGGTTATTATTCACGTTATTATTCCGCCGAAACCGGCTTTCCACATTGTTTACTGGCACAAAAGTGTTTTACACCCTGCGCGGTTTTCTTTTCGATGAGTAGCGGATAATGACACTCAGGGCATTCTCCGGCTATAGGTTTGAAGTTAATGGCAAATTGACACTCCGGGTAGCGATCACAGGAATGAAATGTTTTGCCATAACGGGAGCGGCGCTGGACCAGATGGCCCGTCCGACATTGGGGACATGTAATTGCTGTTTCGTCCGGTTTATCGATAAGTTCGGTATGTTCGCATTCAGGATAGTTACTGCAACCAACAAACATACCAAAGCGCCCCTGGCGTAAGACCAGATTTGCGCCGCATGCAGGGCAAATCTGTCCCTCCAGAACTTTGACGATATGTCCATCCGCTGAAGATTTCAGAGGACGGACGTAGTCACACGCCGGATACTGTGAGCATCCAAGAAACGGACCGTGTTTCCCGGATCGAATAACCAGTTCAGCCCCGCACTTTGGGCAGGACTCATTATTACGCACCGTGAACAGTGCTGATTTCGCCATAACAACTTATGCTGAATTAAAGAAATGATTAATGCAGCATACCTTCATTCACTTCAAAGAGTAATTCTTCCATTTGCTGGTACGCATTTTCGCAGCCCGGAATATTGAACAACACCATCAGGATCACCCATTTCAGGTCTTCCAGGTCGAACTCAGCGGTATCCAGCGCGAGCACTCGCTCTATCACCATTTCACGAGTTTCAAGGTTAAGCACCTGAATTTGCTCAAGAAATAGAAGAAATCCACGACAGTTGGCATCCAGTCTTTCACACTCTTCAGGAGTATAAATACGCATGGAGAGTGGATCAGAGGCCAGTTGCATCGGTTCTGCCAGTCCTTCCTGATAATCCGCAAGCTTTTCCAGCCAAAGCAGGGCATTGTAGATATCTTCTCGATCAAATCCTGCGTCGGTAAGATCCTGTTCAAGTTTGTCTTGATCCACACGCAACTCAGCTTCTGTGTGAATATAGGTTTCAAACAAATACATTAGTACGTCGAACATGGCATGCCCTCCTCAATCGGACATAGCCGCCGGGTACAGCTGCGATCCATCCTGCTAACTCCAGTTCGAGTAGTTGAGTAACTACCTCTGGCACAGGTTGGCCGGCACGTTCAGCGACGACGTCAACAGGTGTTACCTCATCTCCTACGTTAGCCAGGAGCTCAGGAAATGGCAATGCCACGTCTTCCTGATCTGGTGAATAAAATGAATTTTCAGGCGCGTCTGGCAACCAGTGCAATCCAAATTGCAAGTTTTCCAGAATTTCTTCCGGTTCCGTCACAAGAATCGCACCTTGTTTTATTAACCAGTGAGGCCCTTCGCTTCCCGGATTCCCTATTGGACCTGGCAAGGCAAAAACTTCTCGCCCCTGCTCAAGCGCACAACGCGCTGTCACCAGCGAACCACTGCGCAAAGCAGCTTCCACCACAAGTACACCTTTACTTAGACCACTGATAATGCGATTTCTTCGCGGGAAATTGTAAGCAAGAGGTGGAACATCGAGGGGAAATTCCGAGACGAGAGCTCCGCCATGTTCAAGCAGACTGGTAGCCAGCCGGGCATGGCGGCGGGGATGAATGGTATTAAGTCCATTCCCCAATACAGCAATGCTGACGCCATTCACCTGCAAGGCCGCTTTATGCGCCACACCATCGATTCCTCGCGCCAGTCCACTCGTAATTGTCACTCCACGCGTCGCCAGAGTTTCGCAAAATAATCGTCCCCAGCGTTCGCCATACCATGAATGCGCCCGACTCCCCACTACAGCAAGCTGAAATGAATGCAATGCGCGCAGTTCTCCAGCAACAAACAGCGCACCGGGGTAATCTGCTGTCGCCAGAAGTTGGGAAGGATAAAATTCACTATCCGCTGAGATTAAATGATGGTTTGGTTGATTCAACCAACAAAGTGAGCTCTCAATACTCTTTGGCGGAAATGAAAGAAAGCGTTGTGCCTGCCGCAATGTAAGCCCTGTTTGTTGCAATATAACCGCATCAATATGCGACTGTTTTGCCAGCCAGTGAGCTATACGGACCATATCATCGCCGTACAAGCTGCTGACGCTCATTAAACGCAGCCAAATTTCTGTATCGACCATCCTTATCTCCCTGCCATAAGCAGCCTTAGCAATCTTTGCGATTGGTCAGTGATGCTGTCAATCAGAGGGGGATTTGTCTAGAATAGAAGAAATAATCTTTCTAACTCCTGAACACATCTCTGGAGATTTATGTCAGTTTTGCAAGTGTTACATATTCCGGACGAGCGGCTTCGCAAAGTTGCTAAACCGGTAGAAGAAGTGAATGCAGAAATTCAGCGTATCGTCGATGATATGTTCGAGACGATGTACGCAGAAGAAGGTATTGGCCTGGCGGCAACCCAGGTTGATATCCATCAACGTATCATTGTTATCGATGTTTCGGAAAACCGTGACGAACGGCTGGTGTTAATCAATCCGGAGCTTTTAGAAAAAAGCGGCGAAACAGGCATTGAAGAAGGTTGCCTGTCGATCCCTGAACAACGTGCTTTAGTGCCACGCGCAGAGAAAGTTAAAATTCGCGCCCTGGACCGCGACGGTAAACCATTTGAACTGGAAGCAGACGGTCTGTTAGCCATCTGTATTCAGCATGAGATGGATCACCTGGTCGGCAAACTGTTTATGGATTATCTGTCACCGCTGAAACAACAACGTATTCGTCAGAAAGTTGAAAAACTGGATCGTCTGAAAGCCCGGGCTTAAGGATAAGAATTAACGTGTCAGAATCACTACGTATTATTTTTGCGGGTACACCTGACTTTGCAGCGCGTCATCTCGACGCGCTGTTGTCTTCTGGTCATAACGTCGTTGGCGTGTTCACCCAGCCAGACCGACCGGCAGGACGCGGTAAAAAACTGATGCCCAGCCCGGTTAAAGTTCTGGCTGAGGAAAAAGGTCTGCCCGTTTTTCAACCTGTTTCCCTGCGTCCACAAGAAAACCAGCAACTGGTCGCCGACCTGCAGGCTGATGTTATGGTCGTCGTCGCCTATGGTTTAATTCTGCCGAAAGCTGTGCTGGAGATGCCGCGTCTTGGCTGTATCAACGTTCATGGTTCACTGCTGCCACGCTGGCGCGGTGCTGCACCAATCCAACGCTCACTATGGGCGGGTGATGCAGAAACTGGTGTGACCATTATGCAAATGGATGTTGGTTTAGACACCGGTGACATGCTCTATAAGCTCTCCTGCCCAATTACTGCAGAAGATACCAGTGGTACGTTGTACGACAAACTGGCAGAGCTTGGGCCACAAGGGCTTATCACCACGTTGAAACAACTAGCAGACGGCACGGCGAAACCAGAAGTTCAGGACGAAACTCTTGTCACTTACGCTGAAAAGTTGAGTAAAGAAGAAGCGTGTATTGACTGGTCACTCTCGGCAGCACAGCTTGAACGCTGCATTCGCGCTTTTAATCCGTGGCCGATGAGCTGGCTGGAAATTGAAGGACAGCCGGTTAAAGTCTGGAAAGCATCGGTCATTGATACGGCAACCAACGCTGCCCCAGGAACGATCCTTGAAGCCAACAAACAAGGCATTCAGGTTGCGACGGGTGATGGCATCCTGAACCTGCTCTCGTTACAACCTGCGGGTAAGAAAGCAATGAGCGCGCAAGACCTCCTGAATTCTCGTCGGGAATGGTTTGTTCCGGGCAACCGTCTGGCCTGATAGTCCACTCTTCTAAGCCCGGTCTTGCCGGGCATTTTTATTTTATATTTATGAAAAAACAACGTAATTTACGTAGTATGGCGGCACAGGCCGTTGAACAAGTCGTCGAGCAAGGGCAATCATTAAGCAACATTCTGCCACCGCTCCAGCAAAAAGTTTCCGATAAAGACAAAGCACTTCTTCAAGAGTTGTGCTTTGGCGTACTGCGTACGCTTTCACAGTTAGACTGGCTGATTAATAAGTTAATGGCCCGTCCGATGACCGGCAAACAGCGCACTGTGCATTACCTGATTATGGTTGGTTTGTATCAACTGCTTTATACCCGCATTCCACCTCATGCTGCGCTGGCTGAAACGGTTGAAGGTGCTGTCGCAATTAAGCGTCCGCAACTTAAAGGGTTGATTAACGGCGTATTACGCCAGTTCCAGCGTCAGCAAGAAGAGTTATTAGCCGAGTTTAATGCCAGTGATGCACGTTATCTGCATCCTTCCTGGTTGCTGAAGCGTCTGCAAAAAGCGTATCCAGAGCAATGGCAATCCATCATTGAAGCCAATAACCAGCGTCCGCCAATGTGGCTGCGCGTTAATCGTACGCATCATTCCCGCGACAGCTGGCTTACCTTACTGGATGAAGCAGGAATGAAAGGCTTCCCGCATACGGATTACCCTGATGCTGTACGGCTGGAAACACCTGCACCTGTTCATGTGCTACCTGGTTTTGAAGAAGGATGGGTTACCGTTCAGGATGCATCAGCACAAGGCTGCATGACCTGGCTTGCGCCACAAAACGGTGAACACATTCTGGATCTTTGTGCCGCCCCCGGCGGTAAAACAACGCATATCCTTGAGGTGGCACCAGAAGCGCAGGTTCTTGCGGTTGATATTGACGAACAGCGCCTCTCTCGCGTTTACGACAATTTAAAACGCCTTGGTATGAAGGCGACCGTGAAACAAGGTGATGGTCGCTACCCTTCCCAATGGTGTGGCGAGCAACAGTTTGATCGCATTTTATTAGATGCGCCTTGTTCAGCAACCGGTGTGATTCGTCGCCATCCGGATATTAAATGGTTACGTCGCGATCGCGATATCCCGGAACTCGCGCAATTGCAGTCTGAAATTCTCGACGCCATTTGGCCGCATTTAAAATCCGGTGGAACCCTGATCTATGCCACCTGTTCGGTGTTACCGGAAGAGAATAGCCTGCAGATTAAAGCCTTTTTGCAACGTACCGCTGATGCCGAACTTTGCGAAACAGGAACACCAGAGCAACCGGGTAAACAAAATCTGCCTGGTGCCGAAGAGGGCGACGGCTTCTTTTACGCTAAGCTAATCAAAAAGTGATGAGATAACGGGTCGCGACTGATGAAAATTATCATTCTGGGTGCCGGCCAGGTTGGCGGCACACTGGCGGAAAACCTGGTTGGCGAGAACAACGATATTACTGTTGTCGATACCAACGGTGAGCGTCTGCGGACCTTGCAGGATAAATTTGACCTGCGGGTCGTGCAGGGGCATGGCTCTCATCCACGCGTATTGCGGGAGGCAGGTGCCGACGACGCCGATATGCTGGTTGCTGTAACCAGTTCAGATGAAACCAATATGGTTGCCTGCCAGGTAGCCTACTCACTTTTCAACACCCCTAATCGCATCGCTCGTATCCGCTCACCAGACTACGTGCGCGATGCCGATAAGCTATTTCATTCAGATGCTGTGCCGATTGATCATCTGATCGCACCAGAGCAGTTGGTTATCGATAATATTTACCGACTGATTGAGTATCCCGGCGCGCTGCAGGTGGTGAACTTCGCTGAGGGTAAAGTCAGCCTGGCTGTGGTTAAAGCCTATTATGGCGGCCCGCTGATTGGTAATGCACTTTCGACCATGCGCGAACATATGCCACATATCGATACTCGTGTGGCAGCAATTTTCCGCCACGATCGCCCCATTCGTCCGCAAGGTTCGACCATTGTTGAAGCGGGTGATGAAGTGTTCTTTATTGCCGCTTCACAGCATATCCGCGCGGTGATGAGTGAATTGCAACGTCTGGAAAAACCGTATAAGCGGATCATGCTGGTTGGCGGCGGTAATATCGGTGCAGGGCTGGCGCGTCGTCTGGAAAAAGATTACAGCGTTAAACTCATCGAACGTAATCAGCAGCGCGCTGCCGAACTGGCGGAAAAGTTGCAGAATACGATCGTCTTTTTTGGTGATGCGTCGGATCAAGAACTGCTAGCCGAAGAACATATCGATCAAGTTGATCTGTTTATTGCCGTCACCAACGATGACGAAGCCAATATCATGTCCGCCATGCTTGCCAAACGTATGGGTGCGAAAAAGGTGATGGTATTGATCCAGCGTCGCGCTTATGTGGATCTGGTTCAGGGGAGCGTGATCGATATTGCGATTTCACCACAACAAGCAACTATTTCTGCGTTGCTTAGTCACGTGCGAAAAGCCGATATTGTTGGTGTTTCCTCATTGCGCCGCGGTGTTGCAGAAGCTATTGAAGCTGTTGCTCACGGTGATGAAAGCACCTCACGCGTTGTGGGCAGAGTCATTGATGAAATCAAGCTACCACCAGGAACGATTATTGGTGCTGTAGTACGCGGCAATGATGTGATGATTGCCAATGACAATCTGCGTATTGAGCAAGGCGATCATGTAATTATGTTCCTGACGGACAAAAAGTTTATTACCGACGTCGAACGTCTCTTCCAGCCAAGTCCTTTCTTCTTGTAATTAATAAGGCGTCTTCTGGCGCCTTATTATTTCCCTTTTCTTTTCAAGGATTAATTAAATTCATTCCCGGCAGGAAAATAGCTTAACATTTGTTAGACTTATGATTGTCGGCTTTATAGGGAGAATAACATGAGCATTATTAAAGAATTTCGCGAATTTGCAATGCGCGGAAATGTGGTGGATTTGGCAGTGGGTGTCATTATCGGTGCGGCCTTCGGTAAGATTGTCTCTTCACTGGTTGCCGATATCATCATGCCGCCGCTGGGTTTATTAATTGGTGGGATCGACTTTAAACAGTTTGCTGTCACGCTACGCGATGCGCAAGGGGATATCCCAGCAGTCGTTATGCATTACGGTGTCTTCATTCAAAACGTCTTTGATTTTCTGATTGTGGCCTTTGCCATCTTTATGGCGATTAAGCTAATCAATAAACTGAATCGGAAAAAAGAAGAACCAGCAGCTGCACCTGCACCAACTAAAGAAGAAGTATTACTGACCGAGATCCGTGATTTGCTGAAAGAGCAGAATAACCGCTCTTAAAAAGCCCCTGAAAGCAGAAGGCCAGTGGTAAAAAAGTGATTTACTTTCTTGCCACTGGCCTCCCAGTTTCCCCGATTGCCATGTTTTCCTTTTCGCATGTAACTACCTTTCCCCTTCTTATTTTTCTCTACACGCTGTCGGAATAAAGGATCATGTAGTAATGCTTCTATCGCATTATCCTTTATCTGCCCTTTAGTATGCTGATATCGGCTCATAAAAACTCCAATTGGTTATTTAACGGCGCGAGTGTAATCCTGCCAGTGTAAAAAATCAACAGCCACTCTTAACGCCACTCGCCCCTTGTTCAAGAGCTTCAAGAATCGAGCAATAAACACTGCTATGGGCGGTCCCACAACAGGCATCGTTAAGGCGTTGGAGGGAACGCTGCATACTCTGCAACTCGGCTATCCGTGCTTCGACTTCCTGCAATCTTTCCTGCACAATGCCTTTTGACTCCTGACAGGTATGGTGTTCAGGATCGATACGGATCGACAGCAACTCGCGGATCGACTCCAGACTGAAACCAAGTTGTCTGGCATGGCGGATAAATTTCAATCGCTGGAGATCGCTTTCAGTATACAGGCGAAACCCACCTTCGGTGCGTACTTCATGCTCCATCATCTGCTGCTTTTCGTAATAACGAATCGTGTCGGGTGTTACTTCCGCCATTTTTGCCAGCTCACCAATGCGATACATACATACTCCACTAGTTATCGTTGATTTTGTCCAACAACTTGTCAGCATAATCGCCGCGTAAAAAATCGGTACTCAATCCAGCTTGTCGCAGCTTCAATTCCAGTAATGACAATCGACGACTAACCTCTTGATATTGCGGATCATCATGACGGATACCTTTGAGGATATCCAGAAGCTGTATTGCTTCCCTCCGTTGCTCAAGTTCTGGCGGTAAGCAACCGGCATTCTTCAGCAAGCGATACCCCGCACGTAATTCTGGTGGCACGTGGGAATCATCATCCAGGATTAATGGTTCGCCGCTACCAGGTAGGTTATCAAACTCACCTTTCGCTTGCGCTTCTGCTATATGGCGCTCTGCCCACTGGTCAAGTAACCACATAAATACTCCAGGGGATGAACAAAAAGAGTACAGCTATTGTAGATAAGTGGGGATACTACGGGTATAAAAAAACCCGCCGGGGCGGGTTTTTTTACGTTGCTTCAGATTACTCTGCAGCAGCTTCTGCTTTCTCTGAACGATCAACCAGCTCGATGTAAGCCATCGGCGCGTTGTCGCCTGCACGGAAGCCACACTTCAGAATACGAGTGTAACCACCGGCACGGCTCGCGAAACGCGGGCCCAGTTCGTTAAACAGTTTTGCCACGATCTCGTTATCACGAGTACGGGCGAATGCCAGACGACGATTAGCAACGCTATCAGTCTTGGCAAGAGTAATCAGCGGCTCAACTACGCGGCGCAGCTCTTTCGCTTTAGGCAGAGTCGTCTTGATGATTTCATGACGAACCAGTGAACCTGCCATATTGCGGAACATAGCCTGGCGATGGCTGCTGTTGCGGTTCAGTTGACGACCACTCTTACGATGGCGCATGACCTTATCCTTCTCAGTAAAACCTTAACCTGTGATCCGGTTACTCGTCAGCGATGCTTGCCGGTGGCCAGTTTTCCAGGCGCATGCCCAGAGACAGTCCACGGGAAGCCAGCACGTCTTTAATCTCAGTAAGAGATTTTTTGCCAAGGTTAGGCGTTTTAAGGAGCTCAACCTCGGTACGCTGTACCAGATCACCGATATAGTGGATAGCTTCTGCTTTAAGGCAGTTAGCAGAGCGGACAGTCAATTCCAGATCGTCAACAGGGCGCAGCAGGATCGGATCGAACTCTGGTTTCTCTTCTTTCACTTCAGGCTGACGTACATCACGTAAGTCAACGAAAGCTTCCAGTTGTTCAGCCAGAATGGTTGCCGCACGACGAATCGCCTCTTCAGGATCGATTGTGCCGTTGGTTTCCATTTCGATGACCAGCTTGTCCAGGTCGGTACGCTGTTCTACACGCGCTGCTTCAACATTGTAGGCAATACGCTCCACAGGGCTGTAGCATGCGTCGACCAGCAGACGGCCGATTGGGCGCTCATCTTCTTCCGAATGAATTCGGGTAGAAGCCGGCACATAACCACGACCGCGCTGAACTTTGATACGCATGCTAATAGACGCGTTCTCATCGGTCAGGTGGCAGATCACGTGCTGCGGCTTGACGATTTCGACATCACCGTCGTGGGTGATATCGGCTGCAGTCACAGGGCCAATGCCAGATTTATTCAAGGTAAGAATAACTTCATCTTTGCCCTGAACTCTCACCGCCAGCCCTTTCAGGTTGAGCAGGATTTCCAGGATATCTTCCTGAACGCCTTCTTTGGTGCTGTACTCATGTAGTACACCATCAATCTCAACCTCGGTCACCGCGCAACCCGGCATCGATGAGAGCAGAATACGGCGCAGTGCGTTACCCAGAGTATGGCCAAAGCCACGCTCTAAAGGCTCAAGGGTCACCTTGGCGTGCGTCGAACTCACTTGCTCGATATCAACCAGGCGCGGTTTTAGAAACTCTGTCACAGAACCCTGCATTGTGTCCTCTCTTTGGTACTAAGCTTTACTTGGAGTAAAGCTCGACGATCAGGTGTTCGTTAATGTCCGCAGACAGATCAGAACGCTCCGGCTTACGCTTAAACGTACCTTCCATCTTGCCAGCATCAACTTCCAGCCAGGTTGGCTTTTCACGCTGCTCAGCCAGCTCCAGAGCGGCTTTCACGCGAGACTGCTTCTTCGCTTTCTCACGAATGCTTACAACGTCATTCGGACTAACCTGATAAGAAGCGATGTTAACAACACGACCGTTTACCATAATTGCTTTATGGCTAACCAGCTGACGTGCTTCTGCACGAGTGGCACCGAAGCCCATACGGTATACAACGTTGTCCAGACGACCTTCCAGCAGAGCCAACAGGTTTTCACCGGTGTTGCCTTTCAGACGTGCTGCTTCTTTGTAGTAGTTACGGAACTGACGCTCCAGCACACCATAGATACGGCGAACTTTTTGCTTTTCACGCAACTGCACACCATAGTCAGACAGACGCGGTTTACGCGCACCGTGCTGGCCAGGAGCTTGTTCAATTTTACACTTGGTATCGATCGCGCGAACGCCAGACTTAAGGAATAAGTCGGTGCCCTCACGACGGCTCAGCTTGAGCTTAGGACCCAAATATCTTGCCATTTTCTTTCTCCAACAAACCTGGAAAACGAGGCGTTATACGCGACGTTTTTTCGGCGGACGACAACCGTTATGAGGGATCGGAGTCACATCAGTAATGTTAGTGATGCGGAAACCTGCGGCGTTCAGAGCACGAATAGTAGATTCGCGGCCTGGACCCGGACCTTTAACCATAACTTCCAGATTCTTGATGCCGTATTCTTTCACGGCGTCAGCGCAACGCTCTGCTGCAACCTGAGCTGCAAACGGAGTGGATTTGCGAGAACCACGGAAACCGGAACCACCGGCTGTTGCCCAACCCAACGCGTTACCCTGACGATCAGTGATAGTCACGATGGTGTTGTTGAAAGAAGCATGGATATGAGCCACGCCGTCAGAGACTTGTTTTCTTACACGTTTACGTGCACGAATTGGTGCCTTTGCCATTATTCAATCACCCCGATTATTTCTTGATCGGTTTGCGCGGACCCTTACGGGTACGTGCGTTGGTCTTGGTACGCTGACCGCGAACCGGGAGACCACGACGATGACGCAAACCGCGATAGCAACCAAGATCCATCAGGCGCTTGATGCTCATGCTGATTTCACGGCGCAGATCACCTTCAACGACAAATTTGGCAACTTCGTCACGCAGCGTGTCGATTTGTCCTTCAGACAGCTCACTGATCTTAACATCTTCAGCGATACCCGCTGCAGCCAGGATGGCTTTAGAACGGGTCTTGCCGACGCCATAAATCGAAGTTAATGCGATTACGGCATGCTTATGATCAGGAATGTTAATGCCTGCTATACGGGCCACTATGCACTCCTACTATTTAATATGTACGTTCCATGCTGAAAAGCCCGTTTTCAGGATACTCAAATGGAAACGCACAGACATACAAAAGATTGGCTGGCTAATCTAGCCAGCTCAACCCAACTTTGCAAGAAAAATATGCGAAAAAATCAGCCTTGGCGCTGTTTATGCTTCGGCTCGGCACTGCAAATCACACGGATGACACCATCACGCTTAACGATTTTGCAGTTACGGCATAATTTCTTGACGGAAGCACGAACTTTCATTTTTACTCTCCGTAACTTCTCGGGCGACCAATTATCGGCCGTAGCCTTTCAGGTTCGCCTTCTTCAATGCAGACTCATACTGACTGGACATCATCAGAGTTTGCACTTGAGCCATAAAGTCCATAATCACGACAACAACGATAAGCAGTGAGGTCCCACCGAAGTAGAACGGTACTTTCATTGCATCACGCATGAACTCCGGGATCAGGCAGATAAAGGTAATGTACAGCGCACCAACCAGGGTCAGGCGGGTCATTACTTTATCGATATACTTCGCCGTTTGCTCTCCCGGACGAATTCCTGGTACAAATGCACCGGACTTCTTCAGGTTATCTGCTGTTTCACGCGGGTTGAAAACCAACGCCGTGTAGAAGAAACAGAAGAAGATGATTGCAGACGCATAGAGTAACACATAAAGCGGTTGCCCAGGCTGCAAATACAGCGAAATTGTTGTCAGCCAGTTCCAACCAGTACCGCCCCCGAACCATGACGCGAGGGTCGCCGGGAACAGAATAATACTGGAAGCGAAGATTGCCGGGATTACCCCCGCCATATTCACTTTCAGCGGTAAATGTGTGCTCTGTGCAGCATAGACACGACGACCTTGCTGACGTTTCGCGTAGTTTACCACAATGCGGCGTTGACCACGCTCAACAAATACAACAAAGAACGTCACTGCAAATACTAATACTGCAACCAACAGCAACACGAGGAAGTGCAGGTCGCCTTGACGCGCTTGCTCGATAGTATGGGCAATGGCTGGCGGGAGTCCCGCGACAATACCGGCGAAGATAATGATTGAAATACCGTTGCCGATACCTCGTTCAGTAATCTGTTCGCCCAACCACATCAGGAACATGGTTCCTGTGACCAGACTTACAACAGCGGTGAAGTAGAATGCAAAGCCCGGGTTAATGACCAGGCCTTGCATACCAGGCATATTCGGCAGACCGGTAGCAATACCGATCGACTGGAATATTGCCAGCACCAGAGTACCGTAGCGGGTGTACTGGCTGATCTTACGACGACCAGACTCCCCTTCTTTCTTAATTTCTGCCAACGTTGGGTGAACCACCGTCAGCAGCTGGATAATGATCGATGCCGAAATATACGGCATGATCCCCAGAGCAAAGATAGAAGCACGGCTGAGAGCACCACCAGAGAACATGTTAAACATTTCAATGATGGTGCCTCGCTGTTGCTCAAGCAGTTTGGCAAGTACAGCGGCATCAATACCAGGGATCGGAATAAAAGAGCCAATACGGAACACAATCAACGCACCGATAACAAACAGCAGTCTGCGTTTCAGCTCGCCTAAGCCACCTTTGGCACTTTGAAAATCTAATCCCGGTTGTTTAGCCATCTGCTACTTATTCCTCGATTTTACCGCCAGCAGCTTCGATAGCAGCACGAGCGCCTTTAGTAACACGCAGGCCACGAACAGTTACCGGAGTAGTTACTTCGCCAGCCAGGATCACTTTCGCGAACTCGATCTGGATACCGATAATGTTAGCCGCTTTCAGCGTGTTCAGGTCTACAACACCGCCTTCTACTTTAGCCAGGTCAGACAGACGAACTTCGGCTGTAATCGCTGCTTTACGAGAAGTGAAGCCGAATTTCGGCAGACGACGGTACAGAGGCATCTGACCACCCTCGAAACCGCGACGTACGCCACCGCCAGAACGAGACTTCTGACCTTTGTGACCACGACCACCGGTTTTACCGAGGCCAGAACCGATACCACGACCCAGGCGTTTACCCGCCTTTTTGGAGCCTTCGGCCGGAGACAGAGTATTTAAACGCATCTCTTACTCCTCAACTTTAACCATGAAGGAAACCGCGTTGATCATACCGCGAATAGCAGGAGTATCCTCGCGCTCTACGGTGTGACCAATACGACGCAGACCCAGGCCAAGCAGCGTTGCCTTGTGTTTCGGCAGACGACCGATTGCACTGCGGGTTTGAGTAATTTTAATAGTCTTTGCCATGGTTTATTTCCCCAGAATTTCTTCAACGGATTTACCACGCTTGGCAGCGACCATTTCTGGAGAATTCATATTTTCTAGGCCATCGATAGTTGCACGAACCACGTTAATCGGGTTGGTGGAACCATACGCTTTAGCCAGAACGTTATGAACCCCAGCGACTTCCAGAACGGCGCGCATTGCACCACCGGCGATGATACCGGTACCTTCGGAAGCCGGCTGCATGAATACGCGAGAACCCGTATGAACACCTTTAACAGGGTGTTGCAGAGTGCCGTTATTCAGCGCGACGTTAATCATATTGCGACGGGCTTTTTCCATCGCTTTCTGGATCGCTGCTGGAACTTCACGCGCTTTACCGTAACCAAAACCAACGCGACCGTTACCATCGCCAACTACAGTCAGAGCTGTGAAGGAGAAAATACGACCACCTTTAACGGTTTTAGATACGCGGTTTACCGCGATCAGCTTTTCCTGCAGTTCGCCAGCTTGTTTTTCGATGTGAGCCATCTTACACCTCTACCTTAGAACTGAAGGCCAGCTTCACGGGCAGCATCTGCCAGTGCCTGGACACGACCATGATATTGGAACCCGGAACGGTCAAAGGATACATCTTTGATGCCTTTTTCCAGAGCGCGTTCAGCGACAGCTTTACCCACAGCTGCAGCCGCGTCTTTGTTACCGGTGTACTTCAGTTGTTCAGCGATAGCTTTTTCTACAGTAGAAGCAGCTACCAGAACTTCAGAACCGTTCGGTGCAATTACCTGTGCGTAAATGTGACGCGGGGTACGATGTACCACCAGGCGAGTTGCGCCCAGCTCCTGGAGCTTGCGGCGTGCGCGGGTCGCACGACGGATACGAGCAGATTTCTTATCCATAGTGTTACCTTACTTCTTCTTAGCCTCTTTGGTACGCACGACTTCGTCGGCGTAACGAACACCCTTGCCTTTGTAAGGCTCAGGACGACGGTAGGCGCGCAGATCCGCTGCAACCTGGCCGATCACCTGCTTATCAGCGCCTTTCAGCACGATTTCAGTCTGAGTCGGACATTCAGCAGTGATACCCGCAGGCAGCTGATGGTCAACAGGATGAGAGAAACCCAGAGACAGGTTAATCACATTGCCTTTAACCGCTGCACGGTAACCTACACCAACCAGCTGCAGCTTCTTAGTGAAGCCTTCGGTAACACCGATAACCATTGAGTTCAGCAGGGCACGCGCGGTACCAGCCTGTGCCCAACCGTCTGCGTAACCATCACGCGGACCGAAGGTCAGGGTATTATCTGCATGTTTAACTTCAACAGCATCGTTGAGAGTACGAGTCAGCTCGCCGTTTTTACCTTTGATCGTAATAACCTGACCGTTGATTTTTACGTCAACGCCGGCAGGAACAACGACCGGTGCTTTAGCAACACGAGACATTTTTTCCTCCGATTAGGCTACGTAGCAGATAATTTCGCCACCAAGACCAGCCTGGCGCGCTGCACGATCAGTCATAACACCTTTAGAGGTAGAAACAACTGCGATACCCAGACCCGCCATAACTTTCGGCAGCTCATCTTTACGTTTATAGATGCGCAGACCTGGGCGGCTGACACGCTGAATGCTTTCTACAACAGCTTTGCCCTGGAAATACTTCAGAGTAAGTTCCAGTTCAGGCTTGGTGTCGCCTTCAACTTTAAAATCTTCAATAAAACCTTCTTCCTTCAGCACGTTGGCGATTGCCACTTTCAGCTTGGAGGAAGGCATGGTGACCGCAGCTTTGTTCGCGGCCTGACCGTTACGGATACGGGTCAGCATATCCGCGATCGGATCTTGCATGCTCATCTGTCTTTACTCCCGTGATTCAATTGGTGACAATTACCAGCTAGCCTTTTTCAGACCCGGGATTTCACCGCGCATAGCGGCTTCACGGACCTTAATACGGCTCAACCCGAACTTCCGCAGGAAACCATGCGGACGACCTGTTTGACGGCAGCGGTTACGCTGACGAGACGGGCTGGAATCACGCGGCAGAGTCTGCAGCTTGAGAACAGCGTTCCAACGATCTTCGTCGGAAGCGTTCACATCAGAGATGATCGCTTTCAGTTCAGCGCGTTTCGCGAAGTATTTATCAGCTAAAGCTACGCGTTTTACTTCGCGTGCTTTCATTGATTGCTTAGCCATTTAGTAACCCTACCTTACTTGCGGAACGGGAAGTCAAAGGCAGCCAGCAGAGCGCGGCCTTCTTCGTCAGATTTCGCAGTAGTGGTAATGGTAATATCCAAACCACGAACGCGGTCGACTTTATCGTAGTCGATTTCTGGGAAGATGATCTGCTCACGGACACCCATGCTGTAGTTACCACGACCGTCGAAAGACTTAGCGGACAGGCCACGGAAGTCACGGATACGAGGTACAGCAATAGTGATCAGGCGCTCAAAGAACTCCCACATGCGTTCGCCACGCAGAGTTACTTTACAGCCGATCGGATAGCCCTGACGGATTTTGAAGCCTGCAACAGATTTGCGTGCTTTGGTGATCAGCGGTTTTTGACCGGAGATTGCTGCCAGGTCTGCTGCTGCGTTATCCAGCAGTTTTTTGTCAGCGATCGCTTCACCAACACCCATGTTCAGGGTGATCTTCTCGACCCGAGGGACTTGCATGACAGAATTGTAGTTAAACTCAGTCATGAGTTTTTTAACTACTTCGTCTTTGTAGTAATCATGCAGTTTCGCCATCGTACTACTCCAAATTACTTGATAGTTTCGCTGTTAGACTTGAAGAAACGGACTTTTTTACCGTCTTCGAATCTAAAGCCTACACGGTCAGCCTTGCCGGTTGCCGCATTGAAGATTGCTACGTTGGAAACCTGAATAGCGGCTTCTTTTTCAACGATGCCACCCGGTTGGTTCAGGGCCGGAACCGGCTTCTGATGTTTCTTAACCAGGTTGATACCTTCAACAATGACCTTGCCGGAAGACAGGACATTCTTAACTTTACCGCGTTTACCTTTATCTTTACCGGTTAACACGATAACTTCGTCATCACGACGGATTTTCGCTGCCATGATTCGCTCCTTAGAGTACTTCTGGTGCCAGAGAGATAATTTTCATGAACTTCTCACTACGAAGCTCACGAGTTACCGGCCCAAAAATACGCGTACCGATAGGCTGCTCGCTGTTGTTGTTCAGAAGAACACAAGCATTACCATCGAAGCGAATGACAGAACCGTCCGGGCGACGAACACCCTTCTTGGTGCGCACCACTACCGCCTTCAGCACATCACCTTTTTTGACCTTACCACGCGGAATTGCTTCTTTGATGGTGATCTTGATGATGTCGCCTACGCCTGCGTAGCGACGGTGCGAGCCACCCAGAACCTTGATACACATTACGCGACGTGCACCGGAGTTGTCGGCGACGTTCAGCATAGTCTGTTCTTGGATCATTTTAGTGCTCCGCTAATGTCAACTACTACTGAGACCCGAAAATCAGGTCGTTAAAAATCCCCATATCGAGGGCGCGGCATTATAACACCGCTTCAAGGATATGGGTAGAAAAAATAAACGGCTCATTTCTGAGCCGTTTATTCGTATCGAGAGAGTGTACTGTATTACAGAACCGCTTTCTCTACAACGCGAACCAGCGTCCAGGATTTAGTCTTGGACAGCGGACGGCATTCGCGGATTTCAACCACGTCACCGATACCGCATTCGTTGTTCTCGTCATGTACGTGCAGTTTGGTCGTACGCTTGATGAATTTACCGTAGATCGGGTGTTTCACAAAACGTTCGATAGCAACAACAATGGATTTCTCCATTTTGTCGCTAACAACGCGACCTTGCAGAGTACGGATTTTATCGGTCATTACGCACCCGCCTTCTCGTTCAGTAAAGTCTTAACGCGTGCGACATCGCGACGCACTTGCTTCAACAGGTGAGACTGTTGCAGCTGGCCACTTGCAGCCTGCATACGCAGGTTGAACTGCTCACGCAGCAGGTTCAGCAGCTCGGTGTTCAGCTCTTCAACGCTCTTCTCACGCAGCTCTTTTGCTTTCATTACATCACCGTCTTAGTTACAAAGGTGGTTTTAATCGGCAGTTTCGCTGCTGCCAGCTTGAATGCTTCACGGGCCAGCTCTTCCGGAACACCGTCCATTTCATACAGGACTTTACCCGGCTGAATCAAGGCAACCCAATACTCCACGTTACCTTTACCTTTACCCATACGCACTGCCAGCGGCTTTTCAGTGATCGGTTTGTCCGGGAACACACGGATCCAGATCTTACCTTGACGCTTAACTGCACGGGTCATAGCACGACGTGCTGCTTCGATCTGACGTGCAGTCAGACGACCACGGCCAACAGCTTTCAGACCGAAGCTGCCGAAGCTAACATCCGTACCCTGCGCCAGACCGCGGTTACGGCCTTTGTGCATTTTACGGAATTTTGTACGCTTTGGTTGTAACATCAGCGACGCTCCTTATTTACGGCCTTTACGCTGCTGCTTTTTAGGCTGAGCAGCCGGTTTTTCCGGTTGTTCAACAGCAGCCATACCACCCAGGATCTCGCCTTTGAAGATCCACACTTTAACGCCGATTACACCGTAAGTGGTGTGCGCTTCAGAGGTGTTGTAGTCGATGTCAGCACGCAGAGTGTGCAGCGGTACGCGACCTTCGCGGTACCATTCGGTACGTGCGATTTCCGCGCCGCCCAGACGGCCGCTAACTTCAACTTTAATACCTTTAGCGCCCAGACGCATTGCGTTCTGTACAGCACGCTTCATAGCACGACGGAACATAACGCGACGTTCCAGCTGAGAAGTGATGCTGTCAGCAACCAGTTTTGCGTCCAGTTCAGGCTTACGAACTTCGGCGATGTTGATCTGTGCAGGAACGCCAGCGATGTCCGCTACGACCTTACGCAGTTTTTCTACGTCTTCACCTTTTTTACCGATAACGATACCCGGGCGAGCAGTGTGAATGGTTACACGGATGCTCTTAGCCGGACGCTCGATAACGATACGAGATACGGACGCTTTAGCCAGTTCCTTAGTCAGGTACTGACGTACTTTAAAATCGCTGTCCAGGTTGTCAGCGAATTCTTTGGTGTTCGCAAACCAGGTAGAGTTCCATGGTTTTACAATACCCAGGCGAATACCATTAGGATGTACTTTCTGACCCATTGCTAGTCTCCAGAGTCTCAGCGATCGGACACAACCACAGTGATGTGGCTGGTGCGCTTCAGGATGCGATCTGCACGACCTTTTGCACGCGGCATAATGCGCTTCATGCTCGGGCCTTCGTCTACGAAAATTTTCGTAACTTTCAGATCGTCAATGTCAGCGCCATCGTTGTGTTCAGCGTTAGCAATGGCAGATTCCAGAACTTTCTTGACCAGTACAGCCGCTTTCTTGTTGGTGTAGGTCAAAATATCCAGAGCCTGCGACACTTTCTTACCGCGAATCAGGTCAGCAACAAGGCGAACCTTCTGAGCAGAAGAACGAGCATGGCGATGTTTAGCGATAGTTTCCATCTCTTCCTCCTACCTTATTTCTTCTTCGCTTTTTTATCAGCAGCGTGGCCGCGATAAGTACGAGTCGGTGCGAATTCACCCAGTTTGTGACCGACCATTTCGTCGGTTACAAATACCGGAACGTGCTGACGACCATTATGGACAGCGATGGTCAAACCGATCATGTTAGGAAAGATCGTTGAACGACGGGACCAAGTGCGCAGGGGCTTCTTGTCTCCGCTTTCCACCGCTTTCTCTACCTTCTTCAGCAAGTGCAGGTCAATAAAAGGACCTTTCTTGAGAGAACGTGGCATGGCTTATCCTCTAAAATTATTTGCTACGGCGACGTACGATGAATTTATCAGTACGCTTGTTGCTGCGGGTCTTCTTACCTTTGGTCTGAACGCCCCACGGAGTTACCGGGTGCTTACCAAAGTTACGACCTTCACCACCACCATGTGGGTGGTCTACCGGGTTCATCGCGGTACCGCGAACGGTCGGACGAACACCACGCCAGCGTGCAGCACCTGCTTTACCCAGAACGCGCAGCATATGCTCAGCATTGCCAACTTCGCCCAGAGTTGCACGGCAGTCTGCTTCTACTTTACGCATTTCACCAGAACGCAGACGCAGGGTGACATAAGCACCATCACGAGCAACGATCTGAACGTAAGTACCAGCGGAACGTGCCAGCTGACCGCCTTTACCTGGTTTCATTTCTACGTTATGAACAGTAGAACCAACCGGGATGTTGCGCATCGGCAGGGTGTTACCTGGTTTGATTGCAGCATCAACGCCAGACTGAATCTGGTCGCCAGCTTTCAGGCCTTTAGGGGCCAGGATGTAACGGCGTTCACCGTCTTTGTACAGAACCAGCGCGATGTTCGCGGAACGGTTCGGATCGTACTCAAGACGTTCAACAACTGCCGGGATACCGTCTTTGTTGCGTTTGAAGTCAACAATACGGTAAGCCTGCTTGTGGCCACCACCGATATGACGAGTGGTGATACGGCCATTGTTGTTACGACCACCGGATTTGCTGTTTTTTTCCAGCAACGGAGCAAAAGGTTTGCCCTTGTGCAGCTCAGGGTTAACCACTTTAACAACGTGGCGACGACCCGGAGATGTCGGTTTACATTTAACAACTGCCATTGTATTACTCCTCCGACTTACTCAGCGCCGCCAACGAAGTCCAGATTCTGGCCTTCTTTCAGGGTGACGTAAGCTTTTTTCCAGTCGCTACGACGACCGATACGCTGTCCGTGACGTTTAACTTTCCCTTTAACTACCAGGGTGTTAACGACTTCGACTTCGACTTCAAACAGTTTCTGCACAGCAGCTTTGATTTCTGCTTTGGTCGCGTCTTTAGCAACTTTGAGTACGATGGTGTTGGATTTTTCCATCGCAGTAGACGCTTTTTCAGAAACGTGCGGTGCACGCAGCACCTTCAGCAGACGTTCTTCACGAATCATGCCAGCATCTCCTCAACTTGCTTAACAGCATCAGCAGTCATTACGACTTTGTCGAAGGCGATCAGGCTAACCGGGTCGATACCAGTTGCATCGCGTACGTCAACCTTGTGCAGGTTGCGCGCAGCCAGGAACAGGTTTTCGTCCAGCTCACCGGTGATGATCAGCACATCTTCCAGAGCCATGTCTTTCAGTTTCTGTGCCAGCAGCTTAGTTTTCGGCGCTTCTACAGAGAACTTCTCGACAACGATCAGACGATCCTGACGTACCAGTTCGGACAGGATGCTTTTCAGCGCGCCGCGGTACATCTTCTTGTTAACTTTTTGACTGTGGTCCTGCGGACGAGCAGCAAAGGTCACGCCACCAGAACGCCAGATCGGGCTCTTGATAGAACCAGAACGCGCACGGCCGGTGCCTTTCTGGCGCCACGGTTTTTTACCGGAACCAGTTACTTCAGCACGAGTCTTCTGAGCACGAGTACCCTGACGAGCACCAGCTGCATAAGCAACAACAACCTGGTGAACCAGCGCTTCGTTGAAATCACGACCGAAGGTAGTTTCGGAAACAGTCAGCGCGCTCTGCGCGTCTTTCAATACTAATTCCATTGCTATCTCCTTACGCCTTCACAGCTGGTTTAACGATCAGGTCGCTACCGGTTGCACCCGGGACAGCACCTTTAACCAGCAGCAGGTTGCGCTCAGCGTCAACGCGTACTACGTCAAGGCTCTGAACGGTTACACGTTCGTTACCCATCTGACCTGCCATTTTCTTGCCTTTGAACACTTTGCCCGGAGTCTGGTTCTGACCGATAGAACCCGGAACGCGGTGAGACAAGGAGTTACCGTGAGTAGCGTCCTGGGTACGGAAGTTCCAGCGCTTAACGGTACCTGCGAAACCTTTACCTTTAGAGGTGCCAGTTACGTCAACTTTTTTAACGTCAGCAAACAGTTCAACGCTAATGCTCTGACCTACAGTGAACTCTTCGCCTTCAGCCAGGCGGAATTCCCACAGACCACGGCCAGCTTCTACGCCAGCTTTAGCGAAGTGGCCAGCTTCAGGCTTGGTCACACGGTTAGCTTTTTTAGCACCGGTGGTTACCTGAATAGCACGGTAGCCATCGTTAGCCAGGTCTTTAACCTGAGTAACGCGGTTTGCTTCAACTTCGATTACGGTTACTGGGATAGAAACGCCGTCTTCTGTGAAGATACGGGTCATACCCACTTTTTTACCGACTAAACCAATCATTGTTTCAACCTCTCAATCGCTCAATGACCTGATTAACCCAGGCTGATCTGCACGTCTACACCGGCAGCCAGATCCAGACGCATCAGAGCATCAACGGTTTTCTCGGTTGGCTCAACGATGTCAACCAGACGCAAGTGAGTACGGATTTCGTACTGATCGCGCGCGTCTTTGTTGACGTGCGGGGAGATCAGAACAGTGAAGCGCTCTTTGCGTGTCGGCAGCGGGATCGGACCACGGACCTGCGCACCAGTGCGCTTGGCAGTCTCGACGATTTCCGCGGTTGCTTGATCGATCAGACGATGATCAAACGCTTTCAGGCGGATACGGATTCTTTGGTTCTGCATGAGACCAGAGCTCCAATTATTTTATAAACGAAAATGATTACTCCTCAGACCCATTACGATTGATGGGAGAGTGTAACCGTTCTTACGTAGCTCCCCGATTGGGAGCATTGTTAGGTAGCCAAATTCGGCTAACTGAGGTTCAGATTGAACCTGCTGTCAACTACGACAAGCCCGCGCATTATACGCAAATCTGAGCCAGACGCAAGCATCGGGTAGAAATTAATCGCAACGCGCAGATTGCGAGCTGTATTCCACGAAATTTGTAAGGTTGTGAAGACAGCGTTTTTCACCGGAACCAGGTTAACAAATCAGCGATTTCTCCGTTGCTGAGCATCCGGAGTTATTCGATGGTGATACTCCAATTACAGAGGATGTTTTATGGACGCTACCCTTCCCTTTCTGATTTTGTACGCTTGTTTATCAGCCCTACTTTTTTTCTGGGATGCAAAGCATGGCTTGTTACCTGACAGATTTACGTGCCCGTTACTCTGGTCAGGTCTTTTGTTCTATCAGGTTTGTAATCCTGACGGTTTAGCCGATGCGTTATGGGGGGCGATTATTGGTTACGGCACATTCGCTGTCATTTACTGGGGGTATCGCATACTGCGTCATAAAGAAGGATTAGGCTATGGTGATGTGAAGTTTCTCGCCGCCCTTGGTGCCTGGCATACATGGACCTTCTTGCCACGACTGGTTTTCCTTGCTGCCTCATTCGCTTGCGGAGCCGTAGTTATTGGTCTGCTCATGAGAGGAAAAGAGTCATTAAAAAACCCGCTGCCGTTTGGGCCATTTCTGGCGGCTGCGGGTTTCGTTGTAGGCTGGGATAGTTTGCTGGCAGGCCGTTAATCTTTAACTTTTATTTGTGATTGCAGGTAATTTTGTAAACCGATTTTACCGATGAGATCCAGCTCAGTTTCGAGCCAGTCAATATGACCTTCTTCATCGGCAAGGATCTCGATCATCATATCACGGCTAACATAGTCATGAACGCTGTCGGCATACGCGATAGCCTCACGGAGATCCTTCGCGCCTTCCAGTTCTAATCGCAGGTCGGATTGCAGCATCTCCTCGACATCTTCACCAATCCCCAGTTTGCCTAAATCCTGTAAGTTAGGGATTCCTTCTAAAAACAAAATACGCTCGATATATTTATCAGCGTGTTTCATCTCATCAATAGATTCATGGTATTCGACGTCATTGAGACGCATCAGGCCCCAGTTTTTAAACATCCGGGCATGGAGAAAATACTGATTGATTGCGACAAGCTCATTTCCCAATAGTTTATTGAGATAATTTATGATTTTAACATCACCTTTCATTTTATAGTCCCTCCGCTTCCACTATTAGAGCGTAGATGGGGCTAGCGGGATGTCAAAAAATAAGCGTGGGCTTCAGGCAATCTCTTTAAATTCTGGCATCTGCATCAACTCGTCCTGCATCACTTCGCGCGCGGCGCGAATGCACTTACCGCATTGATTTCCCACAGGAATAAACTTACGCAATTGTTGGAAAGATTGCGGATGAAACTGACGGACTGCCTGGCGAATTTTTTTGTCACTTACACCATTACACAAACAAACGTACATGATTGCTCCCGTTCAAATTCTGCGCAAAGTGTAAATGAGAATGGTTATGATTACAATAGCACAGTTTAATTTGCGCCATAGTTCAGCGAGTGAAATTACGACTAAATATTTCGAGCTCAAATTACGGGCAGCAAAAAGGGCGCCGAAGCGCCCTTTTTAATTCGAAACTAATTAACGTGTAATTAGCCCAGAACTTTAGCAACAACGCCCGCGCCAACGGTACGGCCGCCTTCACGGATTGCGAAACGCAGACCGTCGTCCATCGCGATCGGGTGGAT
>NZ_VNXE01000022.1:0-27800 GCF_009820115.1 Escherichia sp. HH41S | reverse complement strand
CAGGGTTAAGACGTAAGATGCGAAAAGCAGCCATGGACAGAAAGTATCTGGCGTCAGTCCTTGCGGGGAGCGGGCTTTCGTAATCTTTCCCTGGGCTGACATCCGCTCAGGCGGATAATATAATGAGTCGCTTTGCTGGTTATGGAGAGCATATTAACTGGAACGAATTATGTAAGGAAACCGGAAAAGGATTGCTCTTTGCTCTTGGGGGGGTTGTATTTGATGAATTGATAAAAAGCCGGGAAAAGGATCTTGAAGATGGGGTAGCAAAGGATCTTAAAAAGATTAACGAAACGGATCAGGATAATATCCAAAGTTCAGGGAATGCTATAGGCATATACGCCAAAACATCATAAATTTAGAGAGGGTTTAATTATGCGCAGCATTGGCTATGTTTTTGGCGCTTTTGTTATCATGCCGATCATCATCATTATTATTAATATATTCTTTTTTAAGGGTAATAACGTTACGCAGGAGCAGATAGCAAATTATATCAATGATAGTAAGATGACAGAAGTTTATATTCCTCAAGCAGAATATGACGACGAAGTTGATGAAGACGCTTTTCACCGGGGAGATGAAACAAAAGAAAATTATGAGAGTTATAGGATTGGTGTAAGTAGAAAACACAGCGCCTATAAAACTATTCACCGGTTTATATTTTTCTCAAAAAAACACAACAAATATCTTGTTCTTTTGACTTTTGATGGGTTTGACTATAGTGACATTTACAATACTGAAAAGATCAAGATTGAAAATAATGATAGTCGAAATAGGGTGGCAGGGAATGGGCATTACTTCATAGTTCGCGTAAATAACAGGCAGTGGAATGATAAGGATTATGGTACTGAGAAAAATCCAGTACCGATTTTTGGCGTAACAGTTTCTGGCCGTGATTATGATAGACTGCAACAGAAGTATTTGGAGAACGCCAGAGTTTATTTTGACGTTTCAGATGAACTTAACCGTGTTTTTGTAGGGCAGTATCTGAATTATTTTTTACCGGAAGAAGATTTCAAAAAATGGTTCACCGAATAATCCCCAGAGGTTTAAATTTCATTAGTCCACAGCGCTTACAGTGTGCAGGCAAGGTGAGAGCACGAAAGCCCGCAAGAACATGAAAGCCCGCGCCCAACAAGGCTTTGGTAAATGATGAATTTTTAAACCGCGACATTACTTTTACCGTAAAACCCATCATGTTGATACTTTTTCTCGATCAATTTGACGATCTTATTTCAGTGGGATCTTATCCTTTCTTTTTGATGGATACAGTGTGCCGTAGGCACAAAAATATAAAACAGAATATTTATATATAACAAACATGAAATCATGAAGGTATGAGTCATGACTTTACTACTTTCGTTCATTCAAATAACAATTTTTAACCAGAGTAATATATATGGCTGCAATACTCAGGATGTTTTCAAGAGGCAGAGATGTTATCAAACTACAACAATTACTCAATAAAAATGTGATTATATCAAGACTTGTTGAAGACGGTATTTTTGGTAGTGATACATTCAATGCTGTAAAAATATTCCAGCGGCACAATGGGTTAAATGATTATGGTATTGTAGGACCAGAAACATGGCAAAAGCTGAACAGAGATCCTTTCGTGAGAAGATCCTCTGTTGGCTCTTCTGTTGGTTCTTCTTCCTTGATTGAGAGAGGGAAACTAACATATGATTCAGAAGGAAATAATATACCTGGCTCCATTTATTATAGCAGAGTAATACATTGGCCTGGCACTATATTCTCTGGGGTCACTTTAGGCCGAGGATATGATATGGGAGATCGCACTGAATCAAGTATTTTACAGGACATGCTCACTGCAGGTATTGAGGCCGATACAGCGAGAAAAATATCGTTAGCAAGATCATATAAAGGTTCAGCAGCAGGAGCCTTCGTGGCTAATAATAAAAGAGATATAGGCGAAATTACAGAAGAACAACAGATAAATTTATTTAATCACATTTACACTGATTATATTTCCCGTACTATTAGGAATTATAACAGATGGACTTCAGACACCACTGCGGCAAAGCATTGGGATGAATTGGATCAACCCATTCAGGAGGTGCTCATAGATTTTGTTTATCAAGGATTTACAAAAGGACCAAGACCTATGCTTGCAGGCTCAAATAATGATAAACAAGAGTTGATCAATTACATCAGGAATACACCAGGGATCTCACGTTATGAACAGGGTAGGCATCGTGCCGATTTTCTGGAAAGAAACTAAATGAAAATATTACTATCCTTTCTCTTTTTTGCTCCATTCGCATTACAGGCGAGTGATCCCTGTTACAATATTCAATTATCTGAGCAAGTATTTCTTTGCTCAAAAAAAACTTTTGAACAAAGTGATGCAAAACTTAATGAGACCTATAAAACCCTGTTATCAGCCATAAACAAAGAATATATTCCCGCCCCCAATGTGGGTTCTGAATTCGTTCAAAAAATAAAGATATCACAAAGAGCATGGATTAACTTCAGAGATACAAACTGTACAGTTTTCTCATTCCAGATAGATAATGAATCGCAGGCATATGAAACATCAATGTATTCCTGTAAAAATGATATGACACTCAAAAGAATTGAAGAGCTTAAACGTGTGCTAGCACAATAATTAATACTTCATTCAAAGCCAACAGTACAATTACTTATGTAGTATATAATCAATATTTTCCCAGGGAAAGAACATACAACGGTCTAAACTTGTGAAGGTATAGTATATATAACACAACGCATGCATATAAAAACATCTTCAAGTTAGGGTTTATACCAGGGAAAGATCATCAGAAGTATGTTTTTTGCACAATTAAAACAGCATTTTTTGCTTAAATAATGTACGATTTGCTGTCTACGGAAACTACCATTTTGCTGTTAGTTATGATCAACTATCTCCTGAAAAATAAGGAGATAAAACATGGATAGCGAAAAATTAATGGCGCATATATCAATTATTCCTGATTACAGACAACAATGGAAAATTACACATAAATTGTCAGATATTCTTCTTTTGACGATCTGTGCTGTTATTTCTGGTGCTGAAGGTTGGGAGGATGTTCAGGATTTTGGTGAAACCCATCTTGATTTTTTAAAGCTGTATGGCGATTTTGAACATGGCATTCCAGTACATGATACGATAGCTCGCGTAGTTTCCTGCATAAGTCCTAAAAAATTCCATGAATGTTTTATTAACTGGATGCAAGATTGCCATACATCAGAAGATGGGAGTGTTATTGCTATTAATGGTAAAACACTTCGTGGATCTTATGATAAAAGTCGCAGACGTGGTGCAATCCATGTTATCAGTGCATTTTGCGCGATGGATGGTATTGTTCTTGGGCAACTGAAGACGGCTGAGAAATCGAATGAAATTACGGCCATTCCAGAACTCATTAACCTTTTGGATATTAAAGGAAAAATCATTACCACCGATGCGATGGGTTGCCAGAAGGATATAGCTGAAAAAATTGTATCTCAGGATGGAGATTATCTGTTTACAGTTAAGGGGAATCAGGGCAGGTTACAGAAAGCGTTTGAAGAAAAATTCCCACTGAAAGAATTGAATAATCCAAACTATGATAGTTGTTCAATAACTGAAAAAGGACATGGAAGGAAAGAAACACGCTTACATATCGTGAGTGATATTCCTGATGATTTGTTCGCTTTTACCTTTGAATGGAAAGGGTTAAAGAAATTATGTGTGGCGGTATCTTTTCGTGAAGAAATAGCGGCACAGATGAAAGAACCAGAGATATATGTTCGTTATTATATAAGTTCAGCGGATTTAAGTGCGGAGAAATTTGCAAGATCAATAAGAGAGCACTGGCATATTGAAAACCGTCTGCACTGGTGCCTGGATACAGCGATGAACGAAGATGTTTGTCGAATCAGAAGAGGGAATGCTGCTGAATTATTTTCAGGCATAAGACATATTGCTGTGAATATTCTCCGGCAGGAAACAGTATTCAAAGCAGGACTACGGCGCAAGATGAGAAAAGCGGCGATGGACAGAGGCTATCTGGCTACAGTCCTTGCGGGCTGCGGGGTTTCGTAATCTTGCCCTGACCCTGACTCTACTTTCAACATGATTAATAAATTCTTTTAGAGATAAAATAAGTGAGATCAATTTTTATAATATTCTTTTGTTTTTTCATCGAAAATAGTTATGGTAGTGACCATCTTAAGATTATCTCTTTGAATGAAGTTACGTTTGAAGTTCCTGTTAATTGGTTCATTACTAAAAGCAAAGATTGTTTATCTATTAGCAAAGAATATGAAAATACAACTACATATCTTAAAGTATGTGAATACATATCACGTACGGGAAGCGAATTTTTCACAGTGAACAATGAAGGGAGATGGGAGGCGGCAAGCGAAGGCATTCCCGTATTAGCTAACATAAATATTACGCCAAATTTTGTTGGCATGAACGCAATTGTTTTATGCCGAATCAATGATGATTCAGGATATCATGTAGATCAATGTTTTCAGGCAGAGATAACTCTCCCAGAAAATAATTTTATTATTTTCACAGGCAGAGGAGATTCAGCCTTGTTTATGGTTTACAAGAATATATATGAATCACTTAAAGTAAAAGATCACGTTCTGAGGAGATAGCCCCTTATATGAGGTGACTCTCTTATTCGGCTTTAACAGCTTGCATAGAAAAACAAAAATACTACTTCCGAAACACTTCTGATAATTCATTTATTTCATTGTGGTCGTAAAAATATGAACAAAACATCACAAGCATTACTATCAATTATTATTTTTATTACTACTACCAGTACAATTACTCAGAACAAAATATTAACAATACCATTAGATTCTTCAAAAATCACACAGCTTACAGATTACTACAAAAACATCATCAACGGAATTACAGAACTCTCCTTATCTGAAACCGAAAAATCCCAAACAATTCCATTCAATCAGCAAGAAATCACCATCCCTGTCAAAGGCAAGAATTTCCTCTCTCCCTGGATAGCTAAAGATACTCGCTATTACAAACTGGGTCACTTCGAAGATAAAGATAATATCTTCCAACTTATTATGTATAACACCGTCGGCGAAAGTGACACTTCATTACTCAATGTCCAACTGAATAGCTATGACAGAAAAGGAATCCTTCTAGATTCCCTGTTGCTTAGCACCTTCTTTAGCTACGAAGATATCATCCGTTTTTCACATTTTAAAATTAGCCCAGACTATACGATTGTGATAAATAACTATGTTATCCATCCGTACGAACCTGGCGAATATGGGATGACTCCACTTAAGAAGAATCCACTATCAGAACTATATCTGCAAGCAAGCTACAAAATAGTGAAAGGACGCTTTGAGTTAACACGCCGGAAAGAATTTAATGCTAACTAAATAGTTAATTAATTACCTCCCCTAATCACCTCAATTATCCCCGTCGTCGACACCGACGGCGTGCGGGGGAAATAGACCACCTCACAAATATACGCAAAACTATCAAACTTCCCCGCCCAGTCATCGCCCATCACCAAAACATCCGCACTGTAACCGCGCAGATATTCCGCTTTCAGCGCCAGCGATTCCTCGAGAAATACGCCATCCACGCACGCCAGCCCGGCGATAATCGCCATGCGGTCATCCTGAGGGTAAACCGGTGCCCTGCCCTTTTTAGCAATGTTCAGGGCGTCAGACGATACGCCGACCAGCAGCCGTTCGCCCAGCGTTCGGGCGCGTTGTAAAAGGAGCAGATGACCGACATGAAACACATCGAAGGTGCCGAAGGTGATGACCGTTTTCATGGCTACTCCGCTAATTTGTGCCGTAGCCAGCACTGAACGGCGATGTCATCCACCGCTTTTTGCGCTTTCGCCGTGGCACTTTCTTGCTGCTCGCGGCGTTTGTCATCCAGCGTCAGGGCCACCACTTTCTCTTCGCATGCCGCCGCCGTCAGGTTTTTCTGCATTCGCGTAGCCTTGATGTTAGCCAGCGTTTTTTCCTGCTCCTGCCAGGCGATCACTTTGCGCAAGGTGCCTTTGTAGCCGCTGACGTTTTTCAGCGATTCCACCGACGCCGCCGCGCCCGCAGATGTTTTCTCCACCAGGTAGCCTAACGCTTTGATATTGTTGTCATAGCCCGCGCAAATCTGTTTTTGCTTTGCCAGCTCGACGGTTTTGTCTTTGACCGATTTATCCCGCAGGCGCTGCAATTGCGCGAGGGTGTCGATGATTTGTCGCATAGTTACTGTCCTGCCTTTTTGGCACCAGGAAAGAGGATTTGCAGGCGGCTTTGTACCAGTTCGAGGGAGGCGGGTTCGCGCATCTCCTGGCGTAAAAATCGCTCGATGGCCGGGAACATTTTCACCGCTTTGTCGACGCTGGCATCCGCGCCTGCCACGTAGCCACCGAGTGGGATCAGCGGTTTGATCTCCATATAGGCGGCGTAGTTTTGCTTTAACGCGCGAGCGGATTGCTGATGTTCCGGGCGGGTGACCTGGTTCATGCAGCGGCTGATCGACTGGCCGATATCGATGGCCGGATAGTGCCCCGCTTCCGCCAGTTTGCGGGTTAATACGATATGCCCGTCCAGCACCGCGCGGGCGCAGTCGACGATGGGATCTTGCTGGTCGTCGCCTTCCGCCAGCACGGTGTAGATGGCAGTCATCGATCCCGCGCTTTCGCTGTTGCCTGCGCTTTCGACCAGTTTGGGGATCATGCCGAATGCCGACGGCGGATAGCCTTTGGTAGCGGGCGGTTCGCCAAGCGAGAGCGCAATTTCACGCTGCGCCATCGCATAGCGGGTCAGGGAATCCACCAGCAGCAAAACGTGATGCCCGCGGTCGCGAAACCAGGCGGCGATGGAGTGGCACAGTTCGGTGGCTTTCAGGCGCATCAGCGGCGATTCATCGGCGGGCGCGACGACGACGATAGACTTCGCCAGCCCGTCCGCGCCCAGTGAATGGTCGATAAACTCTTTCACTTCGCGCCCGCGTTCGCCAATCAGCCCGACCACCACGATGTCGGCTTTGGTCTGGCGGGTGATCATCCCCAGCAGCACGCTTTTCCCGACGCCGCTGCCCGCCATTAGCCCGACGCGCTGGCCTTTGCCGATGGTCAGCAGACCGTTGATCGCTTTTACACCCACATCTAAGGGTTCGTCCACCGAACGGCGGGTTAAGGGATTGACCGAGGGCGGCAACGGCGGCAGAAGATCGTTGCCGTTCAGGCGACCTTTGCCATCCAGCGGTTCGCCGAGGCCATTCACCACGCGGCCTAACCAGCTTTCGCCAATCAAAATATCGTGGGCTTTTTCTTCCGGGAAGACACGCGCCCCCGCCATCAGGCCAACTGGCTGTTTGAATGGCATTAAATAGGTGATGTCGCGATTAAAGCCCACGGCCTGCGCGTCAATTAGCGTGTGGTTAGCGCTTTCGATGCGGCACAGCTGCCCGGTCATTAATGGGCAGCCGACGCTCTCCAGCAGAATGCCGTTCAGGCGCACCAACCGTCCGGCAACGCGAGCCAGCGGGATCGACTCCAGCGAGCGCAGGGCGTTATCGAAAGCAGAAAAATCACTCACCCTGCGACTCCGGCGTCAGCGTCTCTTGCAGTGCGGTCATGCATTGTTCAAGGCGATGCTCGCAGCCGATATCCAGTTCTGATTTATCGGTGATCACCCGGCATTCCCCCGGCGACAAATCCGGCGAAGGCGTCAGCCCCCATTCGCTGACCTTTTCCGGCACCGCGTCGCGCAGGCGGTTAAACTCTTCCGTGCTCAACATCACTTGCAGGGTTTCCGGCATCGCCGGGAAGGCCGCCAGCGCCTCTTCCACCAGCGCCAGTAACTGCGTCGGTTGCAGCGCCAGTTCGCAGCGAATCACCTGGCGGGTGACTTTCTCCACCAGTTGCAGCAAATCTTCCCGCTGTTTACGTTCGATATGGACGAGGAAGTCGTTCACTTTACCGCTGATGGCCTCCAGCGGCTGCGCCGCCTCAACAAACTGCTTGCGCCCTTCCTGCTGCCCGGCGAGGCTCCCTTCGGTGTAGCCCTGACGCCGCCCCTCGGCAAAACCTTGCTGATGACCTTCGCTAAAGCCCTGCTCCTGACCCTCGGTCATGCCCTGAGCAAACCCTTTTTCCAGTCCTTCCTGAAAACCGTCCATCAACTGGCGTTGGTAATCGGCGGCGCTAATGCTGGCAGTGAGCGGTTCTCCGGTCACCGCACGCTGACGCGGCGGGAAACGGTGCAGGCGATAGCGCCCGCGCAGTGTTTCAATGGTCATGGGTTACTCCGCCGTCTGTTCCGCAAAGAGCTGTAGCTGAATTTCGCCCGCCTCTTCCAGTTCACGGGCGATACCCATGATTTCGCGGCGGATCTGTTCGATACGGCTGACCGGCACCGGCCCCAGGCGCGCGGTAATTGCTTCCAGTTGCTGCACCTGACGTTTTGGCATCACCGCGTAAATGGAGCGACGTAACAAAGCTTCGGTGCCTTTCAGCGCCACCGCCCAGTCTTCCATTGGCACTTCGTCGAGCAGGCGACGGCGCACCTCTTCGTTCTGGCGGCTGAGAATAAAGAAGTCGTACATCTCATCCTGCAACTGCTCCAGCACGTCTTCGTCGCGCTCGCGCATCTGGTCGAGGATCACCTGCTGGTTGCCCTGGAAGCGGTTGACAATATCCGCCGCCTGTTTGATGCCCTTCACCTTCGAGCCGTGCTCCGAAAGCACCGACAGGCCGCGTTCGATCAGACGATCCAGTTCATCCACCACATCGCGGTTGACGTCGTTGAGTTTCGCTACCCGGTAAAGAATTTCGTTTTGCACCGATTCGTTGAGATACGAGAGCACCGCTGCCGAGATTTCCGGCGTCAGAAACGCGAGGAACACCGCCTGCAATTGCAGATGTTCTTCGGAGATCAGCATCGCCAGCTGGCGCGGTTCTACCCATTGCAGGCGCGCCATCCGCGAGCGGATCTCATCGCCGTAGATGCCATTGATCACGCTGCTGGCGATCTCGGTGCCCAACGCCTTGTTAAGAATCCCCTGCAACATGGATCGCGACGCACCGTTGATCCCGCTCTGTTCGCGGAACTCATCAAAGAAGTTATTGATCACTTTGCGCGCCATGCTGGTTTTGACGCCGGAAAGGCGCGCCATGTTTTCGCTCAGGCGCACCACTTCTTCGCGGCTGAGTTTTTGCATCACCGTTGCCGCTGCTTCTTCGCCCAGACACAGTAGCAGGATCGCCGCCTGTTCGAGGTAGCTGTTGCTCTTATTTATTGTCAATTCGCTCATTGCTGGTAATCCATTGTCTGAGAACTTCGGCAACGCGATCGGTGTCGCTCATGGCCAGTTTTTGCAGGAACTCGAGTTTCACTTCGAGGCCAGAACTCTGGGACGGCAGGCTGTCATCGCCAGGCAGCGACGGCAGGTCGACATTTTTACGCTCCTCTTCCGGCACGGCGATCCACGGTTCGCTGATGGCTTCCGGTTCTGGTGTGATAACCGGCGCACGTACCGCCGTCAGTCGTTTCATCAGCGGGCGCACCACAAAGAACAGCAGCAACAGCGCCAGCAGGCCGCAGCCAATCAGCCGCACCCACGCCAGCACGCTGTCATCTTTCCACAGTGGAATAACCGGTTCGACAGGCACCGCCTGCGGCACAAAGTTGAGCAGTGATAAGGTGAGATTGTCACCACGCTGGGCGTCGATCCCGGCGGCATTGTTCAGCAGCGCGGTAAGCTGTGTGGTCTGCTCCGGCTTCCAGTTTTTCAGCGCCGGGGCGTTTTGATTGAGCACCACCGCCACGTTGAGGCGTTTCACCGCAAAGCCGGGATGCTGAATATGCTGGACGCTGCGGTCGTAAGAGTAGTCGCGCTTGCTTTCGCTGTGTTTGGAAAGCGCTTCCGGCGAGCGATTTTCTTCCGTACCGTTGGTCATCTGATTCGCTGCAATCGGCGGACGGTTACTGAGCGAACCGGGCACGCCCATCGCCACCTTATTGGTGTCGCTGTCCAGCACGCTCTCTTCGCGGTTGATTTTCGGCGCGTCACCGTAGTGTTCCTGGGTTTCGTCGATGGTGCTGAGGTCGAGATCCGGCATCACACTGACGCGGTAATTCCCGCTGCCAACCAGCGAATCCAACACGTTCGCCACGCTTGCACGGGTTTTGTCCTGAATATCTTTGAGGATCTGATCGCGTTTACGGGTCGCGGCAGAAACCGCCTCGCCGGCGCCAATGCCGTCGGTCAGCAGATTTCCCGCCTGATCGACCACGCTGACTTTACTGGCTTGCAGCCCCGGAATACTGCCGGACACCAGATGCACAATGGCGTTCACCTGGTCCATATTCAGCTTCGCGCCGTAATGCAAGCGCACCACCACCGAGGCACTGTTTTGCGGCTCATCGCTGACCACAAACGAGCTTTCTTCGTTGAGCGCCAGATGCACCCGCGCGCTTTCCACCGCGTCCAGCGACATGATGCTCTGCGCCAACTCCCCTTCGAGACTGCGTTTATAGCGCACGTTCTGCACGAACTGACTGCTGCCGAGCATTTCGTCTTTGTCCATCAGCTCGTAGCCGCTGGGCAATATCGCCTGCACGCCTTTCGCGGCAAGAGTCATGCGCGTTTTCGACAGTTCGTCTTCCGGCACCAGTATCTGCCCGCTTTGCGGGTCGATGCGGTAGGTGAGCTTTTCGCCGTCCAGCACGGTGACAATCTGCGACACGGGCAGATTTTCCTGGCGTCCGTAGAGCGAGACGTAGCCGCGATTCCCCGTCCACAGCACGCTGACGATAATCGCCGTCGCCGCAACGGCAAGCCCCACACCCGCCATCAACGCCCAGCGTTTGTTATCTGCGAGCCGCAGTCGAAACGCCGGAAAGGCCTGGGTTAACTTCTTTATTTGTGCATTCATAGGGTTAGATCGACATACTCATCAGATCGTTAAATCCGGTGGCGATTTTGTTGCGCACCTGCACCAGCGCGGAGAAAGAGAGCGACGCCTGCTGGCTGGCGATCATCGCCCCGGCAAGGTCATCACTTTTGCCCGTATCGACAGCCGTTTGCTGCTGCTCCGCCACCTGCTGGAACTGGTCAACGTGACCGAGCGCGCCGGACATAATGCGGTTAAACGACACGTCCGGGTCGGTGGAACTGAAGGTCATGGCGGGTAGCACCGGCGCCTGGGCGTTGGCCTGCATCCGCTGCACGTCCTGCAAAATTTGCGCCTGCATGGTGCTGTTGATTGTGGTAATGCTCATTTTTAACTTCCGGGTCAGGAGAAAACTTCGATACCGTGCTTGCGCATGGAGGCCAGTCGATAGCGCAGGGCGCGCGGGGTAATGCCTAACAGGTCGGCGATTTTGCTGCGGTTGCCCTGATATTTACGCATCAGGTCGGCGATATATTGATACTGCGCGCTTCGTCCGTGCTGGCCCAAATCGCTGGTTTCGGCAATGTGGACGGCGGGCTGAACAGGCCATTGCAGTTCGCTGCGGTCGGCAACGTCCGTTTCCGGCAGGCCTAATGCGTCCGGGAAAATTACGCCGTCGCGGTTTAAGATCATTCCTCGCTGAATGGCGTTCTCCAGTTGGCGCACGTTTCCAGGCCAGCGGTAATTAAGCAGCGCGCGGCGGGTGGATTCGGACAGGGTGATATTTTTCACCAGCACCGTGGAGTATTTTTTAATAAATGACTCTGCCAGCGGAATAATATCGTTCAGGCGTTCACGTAGTGGCGGCATGGTAATAGGAATAACCGCCAGACGATAATAGAGATCTTCACGAAAACGTCCGGCGGCAACTTCCTGCTCCAGATTTTTATTGGTGCAGGCAATCAGGCGAAAATTGAGTTTGATTTGTCGGTTGCTGCCTAATCGCTCAACCTGTTGTTCCTGCAACACGCGTAATATTTTGGCCTGTAGCGCCAGCGGCATTTCACCAATTTCATCGAGCAATAAGGAGCCGTTATTTGCCAGTTCCATTTTTCCTGGCACGCTGGCAATTGCGCCGGTAAATGCACCTTTGTCGTAGCCAAATAACGTCGATTCCAGCATATTTTCCGGGATCGCCGCGCAGTTCACGCCGATATAGGGCGCGTTATCATTTTCACCAAAGGCTACGGTGTGAATATATTTCGCCACGCACTCTTTCCCCGCGCCGGTTTCGCCCTGAATCAGGACCGGCACGTTAAAGGCGGCGACACGCTTTGCCAGAGTAAAAGCGTTAATGCTGGAAGCGGCAGTTGCAATAAGTTCAGACATAGGGTGAACGATATAAGTAGCGACAGAAAACAGGATGTTCTGAAGCGTATCACCGGCGGGATTAACAAGTTCGAATTAAACGATAATAAAAATATTATTTGTTGTTAAACAATGAGTTATCCATGTAGGCCGGATAAGGCGTTTACGCCGCATCCGGCAATTGTGCACCGGTGCCTGATGCGACGCTGCGCGTCTTATCAGGCCTACAGGGCGTGCAATGTTTTATGACGATGCCTGATATATCATCCTTTAATAATTTAATTATTTTTTCACCCTATTAATAATTTGCCTGCTTCACGCCCCGTCTATTTAATACCTCACCTTGTGTCACTGCCGGAATTGCGTGCACAAAAACGCCCATACCATTACAGCAGAGAAAGTAAGCCATGCTGAAGTACAGTAAAACGCCAGGCATCTTTAAATTAGAAGGTAATCGGCTCGGACGCCCCTACCATCGCCTGCCGACCCTGTTTACGGGGAATTTTGACGTGATTGATTCGCATCTTGGCAGCTACTTTCTCAAAAAGCATCGCAGCAATATCACCTTAAAAAAGATTGGCTGCGAAATGGATATTATCAATAAAAACGCCGAACTGATGGTTTCCCAGGTCGGGCATCTGGCGTTTGATATTGATCGCTCCTTATTGTTAATGCTACTGGGTAATTTTTATGGTCTGGAGTCGTCTCTTGAAGAAGCGAAAGCGCATAACGGCCTACCGACCAAAACTGAAACGCGGTTAAAGAATCGCCTGGCGCTGGATATCTGCACGCTGATATTTAATCTGCAAACCTCCGGTATTGCGCTGAAATTAAAGCTGGACAGCAGCACGGTGATTACCCACTGGGCGTATCAATTAACCTTTACCCTTGCGGGCGATGAAGAGAGCCGTTTTCGTATTTTGCTCGACGATGCCCACACCGATTTTATTTTAAATCTGATCCGCCACAGTGAGCACAGTAAACCGCAGCAGGTGGCGAAATCCGTCAACAAGCCGGCACTGATTAAAGAGATCATCCGCTCTCTGCCGTTGACCCTGAACGTCAAAATCGCCGAGCTGTCGCTAAATGTCGCCGATCTGGCGCAGATAAAAGCCGGGGATATTTTACCCATCTCGCTGGGAGAATCATTCCCGGTGGCGATTGGGCAATCTGAATTATTTAGCGCCCTGATAGTGGAAGACAAAGACAAACTGTTTTTGTCGGAGCTGGCGGGCAAAAATGAGAATAGCCATGAGTAAGCAAGAAGATATTTTAGCCGGGGATTTTGGCCTCACCGATGACGTTGCGCCTGTCACGAAATCCGCCGACGCCGACACGCTGGTCACTCGCCTGGAAGACCGCTTTTCCGACTCGATGACGCTGCTGAAACGCATTCCGGTGACCTTAACGCTGGAAGTGTCGTCGGTGGAAATCATGTTAGCCGACCTGCTGAACATCGACGACGACACGGTGATTGAACTGGATAAGCTCGCCGGGGAGCCGCTGGATATTAAAGTGAACAATATCCTGCTGGGGAAAGCGGAAGTGGTGGTGGTCAACGAGAAGTACGGCCTGCGCGTGCTGGAATTTAACACCCGCGATATCAACGATCTGGCACCATGAAACGCCGCACTCAACTGACGCTGGGCCTGGCGCTGCTGGCGCTCGCGCCGCTGGCAATCGCCCAGGGCGGTGATATTGCGCTGCTTAACGTGGTCACTCATGGCAACACTCAGGAATACAGCGTCAAAATCCAGGTTCTGATTCTGATGACCCTCGTCGGTTTGTTGCCGACGATGGTGCTGATGATGACCTGCTTTACGCGCTTTATTATCGTGCTTTCACTACTGCGCCAGGCGCTGGGGCTGCAACAAACGCCGCCAAACCGCATTCTGATTGGCATTGCGCTCTCCCTCACCCTGCTGGTGATGCGCCCTGTCTGGCTGAATATTTACGACCACGCGGTGGTGCCGTTCGAAAACGATCAGATTACCCTGACCGATGCGTTAAGCACCGCCGCGACGCCGCTGAAACGCTTTATGCTGGCGCAGACCGACAAAAAAGCGATGGCGCAAATCATGACCATCGGCGGCGCAAAGGGCAATGCCGCCGACCAGGATCTCTCCATCGTGGTGCCCGCCTATGTGCTGAGCGAGCTGAAAACCGCTTTCCAGATTGGCTTTATGATTTACATCCCGTTTCTGGTTATCGACCTGATTGTCGCCAGCGTATTGATGGCGATGGGGATGATGATGCTGTCGCCGCTGATCGTTTCGCTGCCCTTTAAGCTGATGCTGTTTGTGCTGATCGACGGCTGGTCGTTGACCATCGGCACGCTTACCACCAGCATTCGCGGGCTGGGGCTGGGCTGATTATGTTGACCGTTGACGTAGCCGCCGACATTGTCGCCAGCGGCATAAAAGTGGTGATTTTACTGGTTTCGGTACTGGTGGTGCCAAGCCTGCTCGTTGGTCTGCTGGTGAGCGTGTTCCAGGCAGTGACGCAGATTAACGAACAGACACTGAGCTTTTTACCGAGGCTGATTGTCACGCTGGTGGTGCTAGGGGTGTGCGGCAAATGGATGATTATCCAGTTGCATGACCTGTGCATTCACCTGTTTAGCCAGGCCGCGTTGCTGGTGCATTAAGATGCGCACAAGCGACGTTACGCAACTGACGGATCTGGCGCTGGGGCTGTGGTTTCCCTTCGTGCGCATTATGGCGTTTCTGCGCTATGTGCCGGTGCTGGATAACAGCGCCCTGACCATGCGCGTGCGGATTATTTTGTCGCTGGCGCTGGCAATCATCATCACGCCGTTGATCCCCCATCCCATTCCCCATGATTTGCTATCGCTCAACAGCCTAATCCTGACGGTGGAGCAAATCTTATGGGGCATGTTATTCGGGCTGATGTTTCAGTTTCTGTTTCTCGCACTACAGCTGGCCGGGCAAATTCTCTCGTTCAATATGGGGATGAGCATGGCGGTGATGAACGACCCGAGCAGCGGCGCATCGACCACCGTGCTGGCGGAGTTAATTAACGTCTACGCGATCCTGCTGTTTTTTGCCATGGACGGGCATCTGTTGCTGGTGAGCGTGTTGTATAAGGGCTTCACCTACTGGCCGATTGGCAACGCGCTGCATCCGCAAACCCTGCGCACCATCGCGCTGGCCTTTAGCTGGGTGCTGGCGTCGGCATCGCTGCTGGCGCTGCCGACCACTTTTATCATGCTGATTGTGCAGGGCTGCTTTGGCTTGCTCAACCGCATTGCGCCGCCGCTGAATCTCTTTTCACTTGGCTTTCCCATCAACATGCTGGCAGGGCTGGTCTGTTTTGCCACCCTGCTCTACAACCTGCCGGATCACTATCTGCATCTGGCGAATTTTGTCTTACAACAACTCGACGCGCTGAAAGGTCACTATGGCGGATAGCAGCAGCGAAGAAAAAACAGAGAAACCCTCGGCGCAAAAGCTGCGTAAAGCGCGTGAAGAGGGGCAACTGCCGCGCTCGAAGGATATGGGGCTGGCGGCGAGCCTGTTTGCGGCGTTTGTGGTGATCTCCAGCAGCTTCCCGTGGTATGCCGATTTTGTACGCGAGAGTTTTGTCAGCGTGCATCAATACGCGCAGGAGATTAATAACCCAGAGGTGATCGGCCAGTTTCTGCGCCATCACCTGTTAATTCTCGGCAAGTTTATTCTCACGTTGCTGCCGATGCCCGCCGCCGCACTGCTCTCCTCACTGGTGCCTGGCGGCTGGCTGTTCTTGCCGAAAAAAATCCTCCCGGATTTCAGCAAAATCAGCCCGTTAAAAGGCATTGGTCGGCTGTTTTCCAGTGAACATCTGGCGGAAACAGGCAAGATGACGGCGAAGTCGGTGGTGGTGCTGGTGATGCTGTGGATTAGCCTGCGCAATAACTTTGCCGCCTTCCTCGGCCTGCAAGCGCTGCCGTTCAAACTGGCGATGAATGAGGGTTTGTCGCTCTACGCCAGCGTGATGCGCAACTTTGTCATCCTGTTTATTTTCTTCGCGCTTATCGACGTGCCGCTGGCGAAAGCCCTGTTTACCAAAGGGCTGAAGATGACTAAGCAGGAGCTGAAAGAAGAGTACAAAAATCAGGAGGGCAAGCCGGAAGTGAAAGCGCGTGTGCGGCGGCTGCAACGGCAGCTGGCGATGGGGCAAATTCGCAAAGTGGTGCCGAAAGCCAACGTGGTGATCACCAACCCGACCCACTACGCCGTGGCGTTGAAGTATGACCAGTCGCGCGCCGCTGCGCCGTTTGTAGTGGCGAAAGGCACCGATGAAATCGCCCTCTATATTCGCCAGGTCGCCACGGAGAATCAGGTGGAAGTGGTCGAGTTCCCGCGGCTGGCGCGCTCGGTTTACTACACCACCCAGGTGAATCAGCAAATTCCGTTTCAGCTTTACCGGGCCATCGCCCACGTTCTGACCTACGTCCTGCAAATGAAACACTGGCGCGAGGGCGCACAGCCGCGCCCGGCCCTGAACAGACATATTTCCATTCCCAAAGAGGTGCTTAAACTGGATGGCGAAAACAACTAAATCGTTCCTCGCGCTGCTGCGCGGCGGCAATCTCGGCGTGCCGCTGGTGATCCTGTGTATTCTGGCGATGGTTATTTTGCCGCTGCCGCCTGCGCTGCTGGATATTCTGTTCACCTTCAACATTGTGCTGGCGGTGATGGTACTGCTGGTGGCGGTGTCGGCAAAACGACCGCTGGAATTCAGCCTGTTCCCGACCATTTTGCTGATCACCACCTTAATGCGCCTGACGCTCAACGTTGCCTCCACGCGCGTGGTTCTGCTGCACGGGCATCTCGGCGCGGGCGCGGCGGGTAAGGTGATTGAGTCGTTTGGTCAGGTGGTGATTGGCGGCAACTTTGTCGTCGGTTTCGTGGTGTTTATCATCCTGATGATCATCAACTTTATTGTCGTCACCAAAGGGGCCGAGCGTATCTCCGAGGTTTCTGCCCGCTTTACCCTGGACGCGATGCCCGGCAAGCAGATGGCGATTGACGCCGATCTTAACGCCGGATTGATCAATCAGGCGCAGGCGCAGACCCGGCGTAAAGATGTTGCCAGCGAGGCCGATTTCTACGGCGCGATGGACGGGGCATCAAAATTTGTGCGCGGGGATGCCATCGCCGGGATGATGATTCTGGCGATCAACCTGATCGGCGGCGTCTGTATCGGGATCTTCAAATACAATCTGAGCGCCGATGCCGCCTTCCAGCAGTATGTGCTGATGACCATCGGTGACGGCCTGGTGGCGCAGATCCCTTCCCTGCTGCTTTCCACCGCGGCGGCGATTATCGTCACCCGCGTCAGCGACAACGGCGATATCGCCCATGATGTGCGCCACCAGCTGCTGGCAAACCCGTCGGTGCTCTACACCGCCACCGGGATTATGTTCGTGCTGGCAGTGGTGCCAGGAATGCCGCACTTCCCGTTCCTGATGTTCAGCGCCCTGCTTGGCTATACCGGCTGGAGGATGAGCAAACAACCGCAGGCGGCGGAGGCGGAAGAGAAAAGCCTCGAAACGCTGACCCGCACAATCACTGAAACCAGCGAGCAACAGGTCAGTTGGGAAACCATTCCGCTGATCGAGCCCATCAGTTTAAGCCTCGGTTACAAGCTGGTGGCGCTGGTGGACAAAGCGCAGGGTAACCCGCTCACCCAGCGGATTCGCGGCGTGCGGCAGGTGATTTCCGACGGCAACGGCGTGCTGCTGCCGGAGATCCGCATTCGCGAAAACTTCCGCCTCAAGCCCAGTCAGTACGCCATTTTCATCAACGGCATTAAGGCTGATGAAGCGGATATTCCGGCGGATAAACTGATGGCCCTGCCCTCCAGCGAAACCTACGGCGAGATTGACGGCGTGCTGGGGAACGACCCGGCGTACGGGATGCCGGTGACCTGGATTCAGCCCGCGCAGAAGGCGAAGGCGCTGAATATGGGGTATCAGGTGATCGACAGTGCCAGCGTAATTGCCACACATGTGAATAAGATTGTGCGCAGCTATATTCCTGATTTGTTTAACTATGACGATATTACTCAGCTGCATAACCGTTTGTCGTCGATGGCACCGCGCCTGGCAGAGGATTTGAGTGCGGCGCTGAATTACAGCCAGTTGCTGAAAGTGTACCGGGCGCTGCTGACCGAAGGCGTTTCCCTGCGCGATATCGTCACCATCGCCACCGTGCTGGTCGCCAGTAGCACCGTCACCAAAGATCATATTCTGCTGGCGGCCGATGTGCGCCTGGCACTGCGGCGCAGCATTACCCATCCGTTCGTTCGCAAGCAGGAGCTGACGGTGTATACGCTGAATAATGAGCTGGAAAACCTGCTGACCAACGTGGTGAATCAGGCGCAACAGGGTGGCAAAGTGATGCTCGATAGCGTGCCGGTGGACCCGAATATGCTCAACCAGTTCCAGAGCACGATGCCGCAGGTGAAGGAGCAGATGAAAGCCGCAGGTAAAGACCCGGTGCTGCTGGTGCCGCCGCAGCTGCGCCCTTTGCTGGCGCGCTACGCAAGGTTGTTTGCGCCGGGGCTGCATGTGCTGTCGTATAACGAAGTGCCGGATGAGCTGGAGTTGAAGATTATGGGGGCGTTGAGTTGATGCCTTTTAAGAAACGCAATACGATGACATCAATTTATGACGTCAGGGATTGATAAGATGATGAAAACGCGTTCATTAATATCTCAAGCATCGAACATTATCACCATTAAAGGTCAACCAGCCGCAGTGACATTTGAAGCCGATATCAACGCATTTCGCGGCAAATTCCTCAATGTAAATGGTTATTGTGACTTTGTGGCCACAAGCATTGAGGCATTGTACCGGGAAGGTGAAAGTGCGCTGGATGAGTGGATGGCGGATTGTGAAGAGGACGGCATTGCCCCTTTTCGTGAAGAAGAAGAGCAAAAACGCCTGACGCTTCGTGTTCCTCATCACATCGATTCACGGCTGACCATTGTCGCCAGACAACATTCCATTTCAAAAAATCAGCTTATTGTTGATGTGTTAGAACGTGAGTTTTCATCCCAGATGTAAACAGGTCGGATGCCATATGGCATCCGATTTTTTGCCTGATCGTCAGTAATCTCCATTTACAAAATCGTCTCTTCCGTCAAAATCCGTCGCGCGCCCAAAAAATGGTCCTGCCAGAAAGGTTCGGTTAATCGGCTTATCCGAATGGTTTCGCCGGTACGTGGCGACTCGATAAATTGCCCATAGCCCAAATACACGCCCATATGATCGGCTATCTCGCGGCTGTGGATATGGAAAAACAGCAAATCTCCCCGGCGCAGGTCGTTGTTCGCCACAATCGTTGCCCGATGGTAGTGATACATCTCATTGGCTGTGCGCGGGAGCTTCGCCTCAAGGATCTTGTTGTAGGCATAAAAAACTAACCCGCTGCAGTCGAAGCCTTTATCAGGCCGCGTACCACCCCAGACGTAAGGCTTACCAAGCTGCTGCTCCAGACGGTGAATCGCTACTTCGGTGATGTTATGCAGATGGTCGCTGCTTAAGAAATGGTTGTTTTCCGCCAGCGCCTGCCAATGTTTATCGCTCAACTTCAACGGTGCAGGGAACCACTCAGGATGCTGTTTTATCTGCTCCCGGTTGTGCTGGCGCAGCGCCCTTCTGCTTTGTGCATCGCCTTCCACAATGTAGCTGGCCTGTTTTTTCAGATGCGCGTGGTATCGCTTTAGCAATCGCGTACGGTTTTGCATCCGCTGGCGGGCGGCGTAGCTGAAAGAGATATGTGATGCGGTGGCGCTGGCAAATGAAGAAAACGGCAAGCAAAGCAACAATAATCCCGACAACACAAAAGAGGGAATCGACGGCAAAGACATTCTCAATAATGGCTGGTCATGCATTGATGTTGCAGTGTATCCCGGCCCGTACCTGAACAAACTTAATAAACCATTATTATAAAATTAATAAATATATTTCAGTTAATTATGTAAAAACATCCGTTTATTAAATTACTCATGGATTGTCGTTGTTGCTCATTTGAGCTACAATTCAAGCTGAATAAATATACAGCACAGGAGATACCCCAATGGCTGCTAACGCGTTTGTTCGCGCCCGAATCGATGAAGATCTGAAGAATCAGGCGGCGGACGTACTGGCCGGGATGGGGCTGACCATCTCTGACCTGGTTCGCATAACCCTCACAAAAGTCGCGCGTGAAAAGGCATTGCCGTTTGATTTACGCGAGCCTAATCAATTAACCATTCAATCAATTAAAAACAGCGAAGCTGGCGTTGATGTTCATAAGGCCAAAGACGCCGATGATTTATTTGATCAATTAGGAATTTAAATATGATTCAAAGGGATATTGAATACTCGGGACAATTTTCAAAGGATGTAAAACTTGCACAAAAGCGTCATAAGGATATGAATAAATTGAAATATCTTATGACGCTTCTTATCAATAATACTTTACCACTTCCAGCTGTTTATAAAGACCACCCGCTGCAAGGTTCATGGAAAGGTTATCGCGATGCTCATGTTGAACCGGACTGGATCCTGATTTACAAACTTACCGATAAACTTTTACGATTTGAGAGAACTGGAACTCACGCGGCGCTATTTGGGTAAAGCCCGCTTCCGATGAAATTTGTAAACCCTGCGCCGACAGGCTTGCGTAAAACTCTTTTGGTGATAATGTGAGCCTTCCAAATCCAGACTATTCCGATTTGGGATCCATTTTGCCGTCCTGGCGTGTGTAACCGTTTTATCAAGGAATAAGCAGTATGCGTAAAATCGCATTAATTCTTGCGATGTTGTTGATCCCGTGCGTTTCGTTTGCCGGTTTGCTGGGCAGCAGTAGCTCGACCACGCCAGTGAGCAAAGAGTATAAGCAGCAGTTGATGGGCTCCCCTGTCTACATCCAGATCTTCAAGGAAGAACGTACGCTCGATCTCTACGTCAAAATGGGCGAGCAATATCAACTGCTCGATAGTTATAAAATCTGTAAATATTCCGGCGGTTTAGGGCCAAAACAGCGTCAGGGCGATTTCAAAAGCCCGGAAGGGTTTTATAGCGTCCAGCGTAATCAGTTAAAACCAGACAGCCGTTACTACAAAGCGATTAATATTGGTTTCCCCAATGCCTATGACCGTGCGCATGGTTATGAAGGGAAATACCTGATGATCCACGGCGATTGTGTTTCCATCGGCTGCTACGCGATGACCAATCAAGGTATTGATGAGATCTTCCAGTTCGTTACTGGCGCGCTGGTGTTTGGTCAGCCGAGTGTGCAGGTAAGTATTTATCCTTTCCGCATGACCGACGCCAACATGCAGCGCCATAAATACTCCAACTTTAAGGACTTCTGGGAGCAACTGAAGCCGGGCTACGACTACTTTGAACAGACCCGTAAGCCACCGACCGTTTCTGTGGTCAATGGCCGTTACGTCGTCAGCAAACCGTTGAGCCATGAAGTGGTGCAGCCACAGCTGGCATCAAACTACACGCTCCCCGAGGCAAAATAAGCGCCATTCGCCTGGCATAATCTTTTGCCAGGTTTCATTGCCCGTCAGCGGCTGTGTCGCAATCACCGTGACCACATCATTCGGTGTGGTCTGCGAGCTGAAGTCGATTTCCACATCCTGATCCAGCAACGTTGCCACGCCAAACGGCGCGCGGCGGGTGATCCAGTGCAGATTGGTCGAGCAATACGCCATTACATAGCGTCCGTCCGAAAGTAGCATGTTGAAAACGCCCTTCTGCCGCAGTTCATCCGCCAGTGAGGCGATATATTTAAACACTGCCGCCATGTTGCCTGGTGTGCGCGGGTAACGCTGTGTTAATTTATGCAGCAGCCAGCAAAAGGCTTTTTCGCTGTCGGTTTCACCTACCGGACGGAAGTTGCCGGTTTCCAGTGACTTGTACCCCGTCAGTTGCCCGTTATGGGCATAAGTCCAGTTGCGTCCCCATAACTCGCGGGTAAACGGGTGAGTATTTTCCAGCGCCACCTCGCCCCGATTGGCCTGGCGAATATGAGCCACCACCGAACAGGATTTTATCGGGTAGTCCTGGACAAGTTTGGCGATGGGGGAATTAAAGCTGGGTTGTGGATCTTTAAATGTGCGACAGCCTTTACCTTCGTAAAAGGTAATGCCCCAGCCATCTTTATGTGGCCCGGTTCCACCACCACGCTGCACCAGACCGGTGAAACTAAAGCAGATATCGGTAGGGACGTTAGCGCTCATCCCGAGCAATTCGCACATGGGTAACCTCCACAACAGCGGGAGCGCATGGCCCCCGGCGAAGATTGATTTAAGAATTTTCAGGTCGGATGCGGCGTGAATGCATTATTCGGCCTACGGTTCGGGTACAGATTTGTAGGCATGATAAGACGCGTCAGCGTCGCATCAGGCATCAGCGCACAAGTGCCGGATGCGGCGTAAACGCCTTATCCAGCCTACGCCAGACTTACTTAACCATCTCTTTTTCAATTAACTGGATCAGGATATGGATCACTTTAATGTGGATCTCCTGAATGCGGTCGGCATAACCAAAGTGCGGAACGCGAATTTCGATATCCGCTGTGCCAGCCATTTTGCCGCCGTCTTTACCCGTCAGGGTGATCACTTTCATCCCCTTCTCACGCGCCGCCGAGATCGCTTTGATCACGTTTGCAGAGTTACCGGAGGTGGAGATCCCCAGCAGTACATCGCCTTCGCGACCTACCGCTTCAACGTAGCGGGAGAAAATATCGTTGAAACCAAAATCGTTACCGACGCAGGAAATATGACTAACGTCAGAAATGGCAATCGCCGGATAGCCCGGACGGTTTTCACGGTAGCGACCGGTCAACTCTTCGGCAAAGTGCATAGCGTCGCAATGGGAGCCGCCGTTGCCGCAGGAAAGCACTTTGCCACCGGCTTTAAAGCTGTCTGCTAACAGGACCGCCGCGCGCTGAATGGCGTGAATATTGGCGTCATCTTTTAAAAAGTTAGCCAGCGTTTCCGCCGCTTCGTTCAGTTCGTTACGAATAAGATCCTGGTACATGAGGATATCCTTCAGCATAAATGTAATAGACAAAATGCAGTGTACCGGATACCGCCAAAAGCGAGAAGTACGGGCAGGTGCGATGACCAGGACTTTTTGACCTGAAGTGCGGATAAAAACAGCAACAATGTGAGCTTTGTTGTAATTATATTGTAAACACATTGCTAAATGTTTTTACATCCACTACAACCATATCATCACAAGTGGTCAGACCTCCTACAAGTAAGGGGCTTTTCGTTATGATGATTTTGAGTATTCTCGCTACGGTTGTCCTGCTCGGCGCGTTGTTCTATCACCGCGTGAGCTTATTTATCAGCAGTCTGATTTTGCTCGCCTGGACAGCCGCCCTCGGCGTCGCTGGTCTGTGGTCTGCGTGGGTACTGGTGCCTCTGGCCATTATCCTCGTACCGTTTAACTTTGCGCCTATGCGTAAGTCGATGATTTCTGCGCCGGTATTTCGTGGATTCCGTAAGGTGATGCCACCGATGTCACGCACTGAAAAAGAAGCGATTGATGCAGGCACTACCTGGTGGGAAGGCGACTTGTTCCAGGGCAAGCCGGACTGGAAAAAGCTGCATAACTATCCGCAGCCGCGCCTGACGGCTGAAGAGCAAGCGTTTCTCGACGGCCCGGTAGAAGAAGCCTGCCGGATGGCGAATGATTTCCAGATTACTCATGAGCTGGCGGATCTGCCGCCGGAGCTGTGGGCGTACCTTAAAGAGCATCGCTTCTTCGCGATGATCATCAAAAAAGAGTACGGCGGGCTGGAGTTCTCGGCTTATGCCCAATCTCGTGTGCTGCAAAAACTCTCCGGCGTGAGCGGGATCCTGGCGATTACCGTCGGCGTGCCGAACTCATTAGGCCCGGGCGAGCTGCTGCAACATTACGGCACTGATGAGCAGAAAGATCACTATCTGCCGCGTCTGGCGCGTGGTCAGGAGATCCCCTGCTTTGCATTGACCAGCCCGGAAGCGGGTTCCGATGCGGGCGCGATTCCGGATACCGGGATTGTCTGCATGGGCGAGTGGCAGGGCCAGCAGGTGCTGGGGATGCGACTGACCTGGAACAAACGCTACATTACGCTCGCGCCAATTGCGACCGTGCTTGGGCTGGCGTTTAAACTCTCCGACCCGGAAAAACTGCTGGGCGGTGCAGAAGATTTAGGTATTACCTGTGCGCTGATCCCGACCACCACGCCGGGCGTGGAAATTGGTCGTCGCCACTTCCCGCTGAACGTACCGTTCCAGAACGGACCGACGCGCGGCAAAGATGTCTTCGTACCGATCGACTACATTATCGGCGGACCAAAAATGGCCGGGCAAGGCTGGCGGATGCTGGTGGAGTGTCTCTCCGTGGGCCGCGGCATCACCCTACCTTCCAACTCAACCGGCGGCGTGAAATCGGTAGCACTGGCAACGGGCGCGTATGCGCACATTCGCCGTCAGTTCAAAATCTCTATCGGTAAGATGGAAGGGATTGAAGAGCCGCTGGCGCGTATTGCCGGTAATGCCTACGTGATGGATGCTGCGGCCTCGCTGATTACCTACGGCATTATGCTCGGCGAAAAACCTGCCGTGCTGTCGGCTATCGTTAAGTATCACTGTACTCACCGCGGGCAGCAGTCGATTATTGATGCGATGGATATCACTGGTGGCAAAGGCATTATGCTCGGGCAAAGCAACTTCCTGGCACGAGCTTACCAGGGCGCACCGATTGCCATCACCGTTGAAGGGGCCAACATTCTGACCCGCAGCATGATGATCTTCGGTCAGGGAGCGATTCGTTGCCATCCGTACGTGCTGGAAGAGATGGAAGCGGCGAAGAACAATGACGTTAACGCGTTCGATAAACTGCTGTTCAAACATATCGGCCACGTCGGCAGTAACAAAGTTCGCAGCTTCTGGCTGGGCCTGACGCGCGGTTTAACCAGCAGCACACCAACCGGCGATGCCACTAAACGTTATTATCAGCACCTGAACCGCCTGAGTGCCAACCTCGCCCTGCTTTCTGATGTGTCGATGGCGGTGTTGGGCGGCAGCCTGAAACGTCGCGAACGCATCTCGGCACGTCTGGGTGATATTTTAAGCCAGCTTTACCTCGCCTCTGCCGTTCTGAAGCGTTATGACGACGAAGGCCGTAATGAAGCCGACCTGCCGCTGGTGCACTGGGGCGTACAGGATGCACTGTATCAGGCTGAACAGGCGATGGATGATTTACTGCAAAACTTCCCGAACCGCGTGGTTGCCGGGCTGCTGAATGTGGTGATCTTCCCGACCGGACGTCATTATCTGGCACCGTCTGACAAGCTGGATCATAAAGTGGCGAAGATTTTACAAGTGCCGAATGCCACCCGTTCACGCATTGGTCGCGGTCAGTACCTGACGCCGAGCGAGCATAACCCGGTTGGTTTACTGGAAGAGGCACTGGTGGATGTGATTGCCGCCGACCCAATTCATCAGAGGATCTGTAAAGAGCTGGGTAAAAACCTGCCATTTACCCGTCTGGATGAACTGGCGCACAACGCACTGGCGAAGGGGCTGATTGATAAAGATGAAGCTGCTATTCTGGTGAAAGCGGAAGAAAGCCGTCTGCGCAGTATTAACGTTGATGACTTTGATCCGGAAGAGCTGGCGACGAAGCCGGTAAAGTTGCCGGAGAAAGTGCGGAAAGTTGAAGCCGCGTAATTGAATAACGGAGCCGAAAGGCTCCGTTTCTTTATCCGCTAATTATTTAAAATTAAAGCCATCCGGATGGTTTTCCAGGCTGCCGGTCAACGCCGCGAACAGCACCGTTTTACCATCAATCGAAAGCGCATCGTTCACATTCAGCCAGGTGAGTTTCTCTTGCGACGTTTTCTCATCAATGGTCGAGAACAGCCCCGTCATCTGATTAGATTTCTCGGACCACATCACAGCGATACGTTGCGAGCCACAGTCATGCGGTTTGCACGCGCTCATCACCTGATACGTCTCATCCCCCAATGTCACGGTTTGTGCGGGGGTATAAGTACCGCCTTTCATCACCCAGGCTGGCAGCTTATGCCCTTGTACCATCTGATTAAATGCAGCTTTGGTGGTTTCGCCCTTTGCCAGGCTGCTAATGGTTAAATCATCCTGCGCCATTGCACTGGTGGCGATGACCAGTGCGGCGACTGTCGTTATTGCCTTAAACATCATTCCTCCCGAGCTTATCCTGCCCATGTTATTAACCTCCTAAAGCCTGGCGATAACACGATAATTTGCAAATCAGATATTTCCAATATCAGCATTTGTTATCAATTTATTCTGCGCTAAGGCAACTGCCTGATAAGGTGTTAAAGTTATAAAACCCTTCGCATAAAGGAGTTGTACACCGTGCCTGGTTTGAAGATTACGCTTTTGCAGCAACCACTGGTGTGGATGGATGGTCCTGCCAACCTGCGCCATTTTGATCGTCAACTGGAAGGTATTACCGGACGCGATGTGATCGTTCTACCGGAGATGTTTACCAGCGGCTTTGCCATGGAAGCGGCAGCTTCGTCGCTAGCACAAGATGACGTAGTGAACTGGATGACAGCTAAAGCGCAGCAATGCAATGCGCTGATTGCAGGCAGTGTTGCATTACAAACGGAGTCTGGTTCGGTTAACCGCTTTTTGCTGGTTGAGCCGGGCGGCACGGTACATTTTTATGATAAGCGTCATCTGTTCCGCATGGCAGATGAGCATCTGCATTATAAAGCGGGCAATGCACGAGTGATTGTGGAATGGCGCGGCTGGCGTATTTTGCCGCTGGTGTGCTACGACTTACGTTTTCCGGTGTGGTCGCGCAATCTCAACGATTATGACCTCGCCATCTACGTTGCCAACTGGCCTGCACCGCGCTCTCTGCACTGGCAGGCATTGCTGACAGCCCGCGCGATTGAGAATCAGGCGTATGTGGCGGGATGCAATCGCGTCGGCAGCGATGGCAATGGCTGCCATTATCGCGGCGACAGCCGGGTGATTAATCCACAGGGCGAGATTATTGCCACTGCCGACGCGCATCAGGCAACGCGCATTGATGCGGAGCTGTCGATGGCGGTGTTAAGGGAATATAGAGAAAAGTTTCCGGCATGGCGGGATGCGGATGAGTTTAGGTTGTGGTGAGTGGGTGTTGTGTTTAGGACCGGGGAGAGTCGGGGTAAGACTACGAAAGCCCGCTCTCCTGCGACCACTTTTATCATAGGAGTGTGGAAGCGCTTTTCCATCAATTGCGATGACGTATTTATCATTTGATGAATGGCAATCTCGCATCCAGTTAATAAAGCATTCGTGAAATTTTGCAGGACTGATACATGATACAACTCTGGCAATAGTATCGTGAACAGGAATACCATTTTCAAAATCACCCTATTGCTTCAAAAAATCGAGATGAGTTTCCCCGAAATCCTCTATATCTTCCCAACCTTCTGCTCCAGAAATAACGGCACAAATAGTCAACAGTAGAATATCCGATAATTTATGTTCCACTTTCCAGGCTTGTCTGTAATCGGGGATAAT
>NZ_VNXE01000056.1:0-29940 GCF_009820115.1 Escherichia sp. HH41S | reverse complement strand
TTTCTCTTCAACCGAACCGGCTGTTTGTGTGAAGTGATTCACATCCGCCGTGTCGATGGAGGCGCATTATAGGGAGTTCTCCGCAGGCCGCAATAGAAAAATTGCAGAAAAATGACTGACTGCTGCATTCCCCAGCAAAACCCCGCTTTATACCTTTTTACGCACAGAGTTATCCACAATCATCAATGTAATTTCTGTATTTTTCCCACGGTAAACACTGTCAAAATTGTGATCACCATTGAAAGAGAAAAATTCGCGAGCGTTGCGCAAACGTTTTCGTTACAATGCGGGCGAAAAATAAGGATGCCCCGTTAGGGGCGTTAGCTGAGTTTTTCACGAAAAATTCAGCTAACGCTCTCTGTAATAGTCAAATCCAGGGGATTTACCATGCAACAACGTCGTCCAGTCCGCCGCGCTCTGCTCAGTGTTTCTGACAAAGCCGGTATCGTCGAATTCGCCCAGGCACTTTCCGCACGCGGTGTGGAGCTGCTGTCTACAGGGGGCACTGCCCGTCTGTTAGCAGAAAAAGGTCTGCCGGTAACCGAAGTTTCCGATTACACCGGTTTCCCGGAGATGATGGATGGACGCGTGAAGACCCTGCATCCGAAAGTACATGGTGGCATTCTGGGCCGTCGCGGCCAGGACGATGCCATTATGGAAGAACATCAGATCCAGCCTATCGATATGGTGGTTGTTAACCTGTATCCGTTCGCCCAGACCGTTGCCCGTGAAGGCTGCTCGCTGGAAGATGCGGTTGAGAACATCGATATCGGCGGCCCAACGATGGTGCGCTCCGCTGCCAAGAACCATAAAGATGTCGCTATCGTGGTGAAGAGCAGCGACTACGACGCCATTATTAAAGAGATGGATGCCAACGAAGGATCGCTGACGCTTGCAACCCGTTTCGATCTCGCTATCAAAGCCTTCGAACACACCGCCGCCTACGACAGCATGATTGCCAACTACTTCGGTAGCATGGTTCCGGCTTATCACGGTGAAAGCAAAGAGGCCGCCGGTCGCTTCCCGCGTACGCTGAACCTGAACTTCATTAAGAAGCAGGATATGCGCTACGGCGAGAACAGCCACCAGCAGGCTGCCTTCTATATAGAAGAGAATGTGAAAGAAGCCTCCGTTGCCACCGCAACCCAGGTTCAGGGTAAAGCCCTCTCTTATAACAACATCGCCGATACCGATGCGGCGCTGGAGTGCGTGAAAGAGTTCGCCGAGCCGGCATGTGTGATTGTGAAGCACGCCAACCCTTGCGGCGTGGCTATCGGCAATTCCATTCTTGATGCTTACGATCGCGCGTACAAAACCGACCCGACCTCCGCATTCGGCGGCATTATCGCCTTTAACCGCGAGCTGGATGCTGAAACCGCACAGGCCATCATTTCTCGTCAGTTCGTCGAAGTGATTATTGCGCCGTCCGCCAGCGAAGAAGCACTGAAAATCACCGCCGCCAAGCAGAACGTACGCGTTCTGACCTGCGGTCAGTGGGCCGAGCGTGTTCCAGGCCTTGATTTCAAACGCGTGAACGGCGGTCTGCTGGTTCAGGATCGTGACCTGGGGATGGTTGGTGCAGAAGAACTGCGCGTCGTCACCAAACGTCAGCCGACCGAACAGGAGCTGCGTGATGCGCTATTCTGCTGGAAGGTGGCGAAGTTCGTGAAATCTAACGCCATTGTCTACGCCAAAAACAATATGACCATCGGTATTGGCGCAGGCCAGATGAGCCGCGTGTACTCCGCGAAAATCGCCGGTATTAAAGCTGCCGATGAAGGCCTGGAAGTGAAAGGTTCGTCAATGGCTTCTGACGCATTCTTCCCGTTCCGCGACGGTATTGATGCCGCGGCCGCTGCGGGCGTGACCTGCGTAATCCAGCCTGGCGGTTCTATCCGTGATGACGAAGTAATTGCCGCCGCCGACGAGCACGGTATTGCGATGCTCTTCACCGACATGCGCCACTTCCGCCATTAATGGAGCGACAGATGAAAGTATTAGTGATTGGTAATGGCGGGCGCGAGCACGCGCTGGCCTGGAAAGCGGCGCAGTCGCCGCTGGTTGAAACTGTTTTTGTTGCTCCGGGTAACGCAGGCACTGCGCTGGAACCTGCGCTGCAAAACGTCGCTATCGGCGTGACCGATATCCCGGCACTGTTGGATTTCGCACAAAATGAAAAGATCGACCTGACCATCGTCGGCCCGGAAGCGCCGCTGGTGAAAGGCGTGGTCGATACCTTCCGAGCCGCCGGGCTGAAAATCTTCGGACCAACCGCAGGCGCCGCACAACTGGAAGGCTCGAAAGCGTTTACCAAGGATTTCCTGGCCCGCCATAAGATCCCTACGGCGGAATACCAGAACTTCACCGAGGTAGAACCTGCACTGGCGTATCTGCGTGAGAAAGGCGCGCCAATCGTCATTAAAGCGGACGGTCTGGCTGCCGGGAAAGGCGTTATCGTAGCGATGACGCTGGAAGAAGCCGAAGCCGCCGTTCACGACATGCTGGCAGGCAACGCTTTTGGCGACGCGGGTCATCGTATTGTTATCGAAGAGTTCCTCGACGGCGAAGAAGCGAGCTTTATCGTGATGGTGGACGGTGAGCATGTGCTGCCAATGGCCACCAGCCAGGATCACAAACGCGTAGGCGATAAAGATACCGGGCCGAACACGGGCGGTATGGGCGCTTACTCCCCTGCGCCAGTGGTGACCGATGAAGTTCATCTGCGCACGATGGAACGTATCATCTGGCCAACCGTGAAAGGTATGGCGGCGGAAGGCAACACCTACACCGGTTTTCTCTATGCGGGCCTGATGATCGACAAACAGGGTAATCCGAAGGTTATCGAATTTAACTGCCGCTTTGGCGATCCGGAAACCCAGCCGATTATGCTACGCATGAAGTCCGATCTGGTTGAGCTTTGCCTGGCGGCCTGTGAAGGTACGCTTGACGAGAAAACGTCCGAGTGGGATGAACGCGCTTCTCTCGGCGTGGTGATGGCTGCGGGTGGATATCCGGGCGATTACCGCACCGGCGATGTGATCCACGGCCTGCCGCTGGAAGAAGTGTCTGACGGCAAAGTGTTCCACGCGGGCACAAAACTGGCGGATGACGAGCAGGTGGTAACCAGCGGCGGGCGCGTACTGTGCGTCACCGCGCTGGGTCATACCGTGGCAGAAGCGCAGAAACGCGCTTATGCCTTAATGACCGATATCCATTGGGACGATTGCTTCTGCCGGAAGGATATCGGCTGGCGCGCCATCGAACGCGAGCAGAACTAACGCGACAGTTTTGCCAATAGCGTTTTGCGCGTAATCCCTAACTGACGGGCGGCTTCGGTTTTGTTGCCGCCCGTTTTCTCCAGCGCCGCCAGAATCACTTCTTTTTCGACTTCCACCAGCGGCTGAATATCCTGACTTTGCACCAGCGGGATCGGCGTACTGGCAATCGCCAGCGGCAGCTCGCGTTCGGAAATATATTCCCCGGTCAGCAGCACCACCGCCCGTTCCACCGCGTTTTCCAGTTCACGAATATTTCCCGGCCAGTCGTAGTGAATCAGCAGATCCATCGCCTGGGGAGTAAACCCTTTTACCGCCTTGCGATTGCGTTCGGCAAAGCGCTGCAGAAAATGGTTAGCCAGCAGAGGAATATCTTCCCGCCGTTGCCGTAGCGAAGGTACTTCAATCGCCACCACATTCAGGCGATAGTAGAGATCCTGACGAAAACGCCCGGCCTTTACCTCAGCGGCAAGATCGCGATGAGTCGCCGCAATCAGCCGGACATCAACCGAGATAGTCTGATTGCTACCGACACGCTGGACTTCGCGCTCCTGAATCGCACGCAGTAGACGAACCTGCATCATCGGTGAGATATCGCCAATTTCATCGAGAAACAGCGTGCCGCCGTCTGCTTCCACAAAGCGCCCTTCCCGCCGTTTGTCGGCTCCAGTAAACGCCCCTTTTTCGTGACCGAACAATTCAGATTCCAGCAAGGATTCGTTGAGTGCCGCACAGTTGAGCGTCACCAGCGGTTTTTCGCTACGTGCGCTACTGGCGTGAATCGCCCTGGCGACCAGCTCTTTACCGGTGCCGGAATCGCCGTGGATCAGCACCGTGGCTTCCGATGGCGCGACGAGGGCAATTTCACTGAGCAGGTGCTGCATCGCCGGGCTTTTACCGACCATACCGAACTGGCTGGCAGACACCGCAGGCGTTTCAGCATCAACACTGTGCGTATGCGCAAGCGCCTTTTCCAGGGTTGCCTGCAGGTTATCGAAATCCAGCGGCTTGATGAGATAATCCAGTGCCCCGGTTTTCAACGCCTCTACCGCCGTCTCGACGCTGGAGTACGCGGTCATAATCAGTACCGGAATTGCCGGATTTAACGCTTTGATCTCTTTCAGCGTGGCGATGCCATCCATCTCTGCCATTCGCACATCACAAAGCACAAGATCAAAAACCTGTTCCCGCACTTGCTCCAGCGCTTGTCGCCCGCTGTTCGCCAGCGCGACGTTATAGCCCCAGCCGCGCAGCAATGCCTGCAAGATAGTGCAGTGGCTAATGTCATCATCCACCACCAGAATATCGATATTATCGTGCGTCATCCTTGTGGGTCCTTACGCGTAATATTGACCGGAAGCCAGAGGGTGAACGTTGCACCTTTCCCCTCCTGGCTTACGACCTGAATTGTACCACCGTGTTGTTCAACAATATTATGCACAACCGCCAGCCCCAGTCCGGTGCCTTCGGCTTTGGTGGTGAAGTACGGGGTGAAGATAGCTTCAAGCTGATCCGCCGCAATTCCCTTACCGCTGTCGGTTACGCTTATTTTAACGCCTGCGCTGCTTTCGCTGGCCGTCACGCTAATCACGCCATGCTGACCAATAGCCTGAATAGCATTGAGATAGAGATTCAACAGGACCTGAGTCAGTCGGTCCGGATCGGCCTGTATCTCCGGCAATGCGTCGTTGGCGGTAAAGCGTAATTGGATCTCCCTACTGTTTGCATCCTGGCTTACCAGTTGTAATGAGTGGTTAATCAGCGTGTTGAGATCCACCGCCTGCAAAGCCAGATGCGTTGGCTTAACCAGCTCCAGCAGCTCGCTTACCACGCGGTTTAAACGGTCGGCTTCTTTCGCCATCACCTGCGCCAATTGATGTGCTTCTCCTCCTGCTGGTGCGCGTTCGGCAAAATATTTCGCCAGCCCTTTAATCGAGGAAAGAGGGTTACGGATTTCATGGGCGACGCCTGCGGCCAGATGTCCCAGCGCCACCAGCTTCTCTTTGCGCTTCATTTCATCCTGTAACAGCTGGCGCGAGCGAAGATAGCGGCGATACCAGAAGAATGACAACACGCTTGCCAGCAAGACCGTCGCCAGGGCGAAGAGGATAATCAGGGTGTTTCTCTGCTCACGCTCTTCGGCACTCACAATGTTACTGGCGCCGAAAGCGATAAAAATTGCTTGTGGTGTCGCGGCATACTGCTGCATATGGCGCATCCGGTGCATTCCAGCAGCAAACATCGGTTGAAACTGGCGATAAATTTCCAGAACAGGCTCGCCGTCTGCGCTATCGATCCGCCGCCACGCTTCTTCGTCTCCCGGATGTAACTGCTGCATTTCCTGCGGGGAATAAAGCTGTTTTCCCACCATGCCGGAGTTGCTATGCATCACGATTGTTCCTTGTTCATCCGTGACCGCAAACCAACGCACTCCTGGCTGCCCAGCCATTTCTTCCAGTAAAGCCTGCTGCTGCGCATGATGCATGCGCATCCCCATACCGACGCGCGAGCCGGATTCGAGAGCGCGGATAAGTACACTGCCTTTTTCCAGCAGAGTTTGTCTGGCGGCGGCAGTCTCGCGCCCATAATCGCGAATCACGGTCACCGCAAACAACCCCACCAGTCCAACAATGACTACGGGAAGGATCGCGCTTAACCATTTTGCTAAGGCATCTTTTGATCGCTGCATAAAACGCATCTTCTTCTTTGCCTGTTCATCCCTTTTTGACAGCAGAAATCATGCCATCTTTTATTAGCACTTACCCTGCGCTTTAACACAAAGGCTTAAGTTTCAATGAGTAAAAATGACTCGCTACACACAGCAGGCGAGTCATTTTTACTCGTTTATCATGTCATATTGCCCGTCATATCAGCGTTTCGCCGTTGGCACGAAAGATGCAATACACAAAGTAAGACAACCACTGGAGGATTAACCATGAAACGGAACACGAAAATTGCCCTGGTGATGATGGCGCTTTCAGCAATGGCGATGGGATCGACATCTGCATTTGCTCACGGCGGACACGGTATGTGGCAGCAAAATGCCGCGCCTTTGACCAGCGAACAACAGACAGCGTGGCAGAAAATCCATAATGACTTTTACGCTCAAAGCAGCGCACTGCAACAGCAACTGGTGACGAAGCGTTATGAATACAATGCCCTGTTAGCCGCGAACCCACCGGATAGCAGCAAAATTAACGCGGTCGCCAAAGAGATGGAGAATTTGCGTCAGTCGTTAGATGAGTTACGGGTGAAACGAGATATTGCGATGGCTGAAGCGGGTATTCCGCGCGGTACCGGAATGGGTTACGGCGGCTGCGGTGGTGGCGGTCATATGGGTATGGGCCACTGGTAAATCAGAACGTTTTCTCGTTGGGTTGCCAGCGACAGAAATCAGAGTTTGCCACCAACAGTAATTGCGAACCTTCGGGCGCTTCCAGCCATGCCACGCTGACATCAACAGAAGAGCGGCTCTGGCGGCGCTCGATATGCGCTATCGCCTGCGAATCTAAATCAGGTTTAATGGTTTGCCCTTCGCAGGTGGTCACGGTCTGTTCCATCGCATGCCAGCGCCCCTGGCGCAGCACGACTCTCCCCTGACGTAAGGCATCGCTAATCTGGCGGATCTGGTCAGCACGATAACGGTATAAATCGATTTGGTCGTTAGAAAGCTGCTGTTTTTCCCCGTCGGATTCACGTTGCATAAAGCTCAGATCGCCGCGATCGTCAAAACGCGCGCGAATATTCACCGGCGGTTTGCTGTAAACATTGATATTGATAAGCGTGAGGTTATCGCCCTGCCAGCGATACTCTCGCGTCGTGGTATCGCCACTGCGCCACGGGCTAAACACAGCAAGCAGATGCACATTATTGCCACTGTCTTTTCGCCAGATACGTACCGCGCCCTGATCTTCAGCAAATCCACTGGCGGTAAAGGGAGGAAGTGAAGAGTTGTGACTACAGGCAGTGAGAAACAGAGCGCCCGCCAGCATCAATGATCGACGCCAGAAAGACAAAAGGGGTGAAACCACCCCTTCGTTAAAACTGTTCACTGCCACGCAATCTTACTTAACTGCGTCTTTCAGTGCCTTGCCAGAAACAAATGCCGGCACGTTAGCTGCGGCAATTTTGATTTCTTTACCGGTCTGCGGGTTGCGGCCAGTACGCTCAGCGCGGTGGTTCACTTTGAAGGTACCGAAACCAACCAGTTGTACAGCATCGCCTTCTTTCAGAGACTCAGTAATTGCAGCCAGAGTGGACTCCAGAGCAGCTTTAGCCTGGGTTTTGGACAGTTCTGCTTTCTCTGCAATTACATCAATCAGTTGAGTCTTGTTCATAAGTTATCCTTACAATGTGTTTATCGCTTGCTAAGCATCGAGTGCGACGGAAATGCCAGAATAGCACTCTCCTGCATACACGCACCGATAGCCACTTTTTTTCGCCCCCCAAATGTAGACCAGACGGGGGGCGAAAGGGAAGACTCCAGGTATGACAAATCAGGCGTTAAATCACGTTTTCTGGTCTTATTGCTGAAAAATTATACCAATATTGCTCTCGCCCGCCTCACGCAGGTCTGCCCTAAGGCCTTTTATCAGCTCGATATCGCGTTCTTCGCACTCAGCTAAAAGTCGGAATATTTCCCACTGAATGTCCCACTCTTGCTCTACAGCTGGGTTTTCTTTGAGCTCTTCATCGCTCATTTCACGGCCAGCCTGAGTCATTTCCAGCATCGCCACGGTCGTGATGGAGGTCTTACTCACTTCTACCGCGTGTTCGAGCGTTTCGCCACTTAAACGCGAATGGACCAGTTCACTTAACGCCACGCAAGCATCGATTGCCGGATAAACGCCGTACAGATCGAAATCGTCGGCTGAAGGAATCGCTTCTTCAAATTTCTCCAGTTGGCTGTCGAAATTTACTTTTGCGTCTTTGACGGTCAGCGTTTCCCAGATGAGATCGAGAATACGGCGGTAAATTTGCCCATCACCAAAACCAGTTTGCTGACAGAATACGGCGTAATTAGGGTACATGCGTTCGCATAAGCAGGCCATAAAAGTGACGTGCTGCCAGCTTTCCAGGCGCTCCAGACGCAGATGAATTGGGTTTTGTAACATGTTGAGTTCTCAAATACGGAAATTATCCGCAGTTTACCTGAATTAGGGCTGATTTGCTGTATAGCGCACGAACGCCGGACGTTCCGAGGCCACCGCGTCTGCCCAGCGCGTTGGCTCCGGCAGACGATAGCCTTTCATGCAGCGTTGTACCCACGCCAGCGCGCTGTCCACGCTGACCCGATGACCGGTAGCGATAAACAACGGGTTACAGCGCGCTTTGCTGCGCCAGACCCATGCCAGCTGCTCGCCTTTATCCATCAGTGGGGCCAGCGCGCCCGGTTCGCTGGAGAGCGGTTCGAATTTACCGCAGAGCCGTTTTTTCGCTACGCCAATGGTCGGCACATCCACCAGCAAACCAAAGTGGCTGGCGACGCCAAGACGGCGAGGATGCGAGATCCCATGACCATCGACAAACACTAAATCGGGCTTTTGCGACAGCATCTCCCACGCTGCCAGCAGCGCAGGATATTCGCGGAAGGAAAGAAAACCTGGAATGTAAGGCATGGTGGTGGCGATGCGTGCCACTTTATACTCCACCAGCTCAAGAGAGGGGTATTTCAGCAGCACCATCGCCGCTCGCGTCACATCTCCGCCTTGCTCAAACCCGACATCGGCTCCGGCGATCAGATCCGGCGGATCTTTATCAAGTCGATCCTCACGGATCACAGAAGAAGCCAGTTCGATTTGTTGAGCGCGTAATGACGCGAGATCCATAATCACTCCTTAGCGGTGATACTGTTCAGACAGGCGATGCACAGCCTCCACAAACACGCCAGCATGTTCTGGCGGCACATCCTGGTGAATGCCGTGACCAAGGTTAAAGACATGACCTTCGCCGTGACCGAAACCTGCAAGTATAGTCGCGACTTCTTCTTCAATGCGGGCAGGTGGCGCGTACAGCATCGACGGATCCATATTACCCTGCAGCGCGACTTTATTGCCCACGCGGCGGCGCGCATCGGCGATATCCGTTGTCCAGTCGAGGCCCAGCGCATCGCAACCCGTTTCCGCCATAGCTTCCAGCCACTGTCCACCGCCTTTGGTAAACAGGGTGACCGGTACACGGCGACCGTCGTTTTCACGCAGTAAACCATCAACTATTTTATGCATGTAATAGAGCGAGAACTGTTGATAATCGCGCCCGGTGAGCACGCCGCCCCAGGTATCGAAGATCATCACGGCCTGAGCACCAGCTTTAATTTGCGCATTCAGATACAAAGTGACGCTTTTCGCCAGTTTATCGAGCAGAGCGTGCAGCGCCTGTGGATCGGCATACATCATCTTTTTGATCACGGTGAACGCTTTGCTGCTGCCACCTTCCACCATATAGGTCGCCAGCGTCCACGGGCTGCCGGAAAAACCAATCAGCGGCACTTCGCCTTTCAGTTCGCGGCGAATAGTACGCACCGCGTTCATCACATAACCCAGCTCATCTTCCGGGTCCGGAATTGGCAGTTTATCAACGTCAGCTTTGCAGGTGACTGGCGAGGTAAAACGCGGACCTTCTCCGGCTTCAAAATAGAGCCCTAACCCCATCGCGTCCGGCACGGTGAGGATATCGGAAAAGAGGATTGCCGCATCCAGCGGATAGCGACGCAGCGGTTGCAAAGTCACTTCGCACGCCAGCTCTGCATTTTTGCACAGCGACATAAAATCGCCCGCCTGGGCGCGCGTGGCTTTATATTCCGGTAGATAGCGACCCGCCTGGCGCATCATCCATACTGGAGTGACATCAACGGGCTGGCGCAGCAGCGCCCGCAGATAACGATCGTTTTTGAGTTCGGTCATTTTGGCTGTTCCTTAGTGCGTCAGGCGGTCAGTGTATCATCACTCATACTCTGCCCGACACATCGCCACCGTATCTTCTATCAGACGGCGCGCCACGGTGCCGGGCGGCGGAAGTAACGGTAAATCATCGTAGCGATACCAGTTCGCCTCGAGCAGCTCTTTCGGATCAATCACGATGTCGCCGCTGTCATATTCCGCCATAAATGCGGTCATCAGCGACTGGGGAAACGGCCACGGCTGGGAAGTCACGTACCGCAAGTTTTTAACTTTAATTCCGCTCTCTTCCATCACTTCCCGCGCGACCGCCTGCTCGAGGGTTTCGCCCACTTCGACGAATCCGGCAAGTACCGTATGGACACCGTTACGATGGCGGGTATGCTGGGCGAGGAGGATCGAATCATCGCGACGGATGGCAACAATAATGCAGGGGGCGATTTGCGGGTAGTAACGCTCACGGCAATGGCTGCACAGCATCGCCCATTCGGTTTTGCTCGGATACATTTCATGCCCGCAGTAACCACAGTATTTATGCGATCGGTAAAACTCCGCCAGTTGCACGCCACGTCCGGCCAGTTGAAACAGCCCAACATCGAGATCAATGACCTGACGTACCGACCCCATATCGTGACGCCGCTGCTGTTGTACTAACCAAACAGGTTCCCCCTGCCATTCGCCGATTTGTAGTGCGCGCTGACCCACAAGATCGAAATTTGCCGCTTCGCCATATGGCAATTCTCCCTTCGGCAACCATAATTTTTGTTCATGGCTGACGACCCACCAGCCGTGATCTAATTTTTCAATTATACGATCCATAGCTCTTGCACTACCTTTGCATCACTGGCATGTTTAACATGGTTTTTACATTTCTCACTGAGCAGTTTTTGAATACAAACTTGCGGAGTCAATCATGCTTAACCAGCTCGATAACCTGACGGAGCGCGTCAGAGGAAGTAACAAACTGGTTGATCGCTGGCTACATGTACGTAAGCATCTGCTCGTGGCTTACTACAATCTGGTTGGCATTAAGCCTGGCAAAGAATCGTACATGAGGCTAAACGAAAAAGCCCTTGATGATTTTTGTCAGAGCCTGGTCGATTACTTGTCTACCGGACATTTCAGTATTTATGAGCGCATTCTTCATAAACTGGAAGGCAATGGGCAACTCGCACGCGCCGCGAAGATTTGGCTACAACTCGAAGCCAATACCCAACAGATTATGGATTACTACGATTCCAGCCTTGAAACCGCTATCGATCATGATAATTACCTTGAGTTTCAACAGGTTTTATCTGACATCGGCGAGGCCCTGGAAGCGCGCTTTGTGCTGGAAGATAAGCTGATTCTGCTGGTGCTTGACGCCGCCCGCGTCAAACATCCTGCTTGAGTTCTGCGCTGTTAACGCGTAATTTACATTCAACGCCCCGTTTGCGGGGCTAATTTCTTGTCGGAGTGCCTTAACTGGCTGAGACCGTTTATTCGGGATCCGCGGAACCTGATCAGGCTAATACCTGCGAAGGGAACAAGAGTTAATCTGCTATCGCATCGCCTTTGCGGCGATCGTCTCTTGCTTCATCCGTCGTCTGACAAGCCACGTCCTTAACTTTTTGGAATGAGCTATGTCTGCAACAAAACTGACCCGCCGCGAACAACGCGCCCAGGCCCAACATTTTATCGACACCCTGGAAGGCACCGCCTTTCCCAACTCAAAACGTATTTACATCACTGGCACACACCCCGGCGTGCGCGTGCCGATGCGTGAGATCCAGCTTAGCCCGACGCTAATCGGCGGTAGCAAAGAACAGCCGCAGTACGAAGAAAACGAAGCGATTCCGGTCTACGACACCTCCGGTCCGTATGGCGATCCACAGATCGCCATTAACGTGCAGCAAGGACTGGCAAAACTGCGCCAGCCGTGGATCGATGCGCGCGGCGATACCGAAGAACTTACCGTGCGCAGTTCCGATTACACTAAAGCACGGCTGGCAGATGATGGCCTCGACGAGCTGCGTTTTAGCGGCGTATTAACCCCAAAACGCGCCAAAGCAGGCCACCGCGTCACACAACTGCACTACGCCCGCCAGGGCATCATCACACCGGAGATGGAATTCATCGCCATCCGCGAGAATATGGGCCGCGAGCGCATTCGTAACGAAGTTTTGTGCCACCAGCATCCGGGAATGAGCTTTGGAGCACGCCTGCCGGAAAATATCACTGCGGAATTTGTCCGCGATGAAGTCGCTGCCGGACGTGCCATTATCCCCGCCAACATCAACCATCCGGAATCAGAGCCGATGATTATTGGTCGCAACTTTCTGGTGAAGGTTAACGCCAATATCGGCAACTCGGCAGTCACCTCTTCCATCGAAGAAGAAGTGGAAAAGCTGGTATGGTCTACGCGCTGGGGGGCGGATACAGTGATGGATCTTTCCACCGGTCGCTATATTCACGAAACTCGCGAATGGATTTTGCGTAACAGCCCGGTGCCGATCGGTACAGTGCCGATCTACCAGGCGCTGGAGAAGGTTAACGGGATCGCTGAAGATCTTACCTGGGAAGCGTTCCGGGACACACTGCTGGAACAGGCCGAGCAAGGTGTGGATTACTTCACTATCCATGCGGGCGTGCTACTGCGCTACGTGCCGATGACCGCGAAACGCCTGACCGGTATCGTCTCTCGCGGCGGTTCGATTATGGCGAAATGGTGCCTCTCCCATCATCAGGAAAATTTCCTCTATCAACACTTCCGCGAAATTTGTGAAATCTGTGCCGCTTATGATGTTTCGTTGTCCTTGGGCGACGGCCTGCGCCCCGGTTCTATTCAGGACGCCAACGATGAAGCGCAGTTTGCCGAGCTACATACGCTGGGCGAACTGACCAAAATCGCCTGGGAATATGACGTGCAGGTGATGATTGAAGGTCCAGGCCACGTGCCGATGCAGATGATCCGCCGCAATATGACCGAGGAGTTAGAGCACTGCCACGAAGCACCGTTCTATACCCTCGGGCCGCTAACTACTGATATTGCGCCGGGTTATGACCACTTCACATCGGGGATTGGCGCGGCGATGATTGGCTGGTTTGGCTGCGCGATGCTCTGTTACGTAACGCCAAAAGAGCATCTGGGTCTGCCTAATAAAGAAGATGTTAAGCAGGGGCTTATCACCTATAAGATTGCCGCCCACGCCGCCGCCCTGGCGAAAGGGCATCCGGGCGCGCAAATTCGCGATAACGCCATGTCGAAAGCCCGCTTCGAATTTCGCTGGGAAGACCAGTTTAATCTGGCCCTCGACCCGTTTACCGCCCGCGCTTATCACGATGAAACCCTGCCACAAGAGTCCGGCAAAGTCGCCCATTTTTGCTCCATGTGTGGGCCGAAATTCTGCTCGATGAAAATCAGCCAGGAAGTGCGTGACTATGCCGCCGCGCAAACCATTGAAGTGGGAATGGCGGATATGTCGGAGAACTTCCGTGCCAGAGGTGGAGAAATATACCTGCGTAAGGAGGAAGCGTGATGTATCAGCCTGATTTTCCTCACGTACCTTTTCGTTTAGGACTGTACCCGGTAGTGGACAGCGTACAGTGGATCGAACGTCTGTTGGATGCAGGCGTGCGTACTCTCCAGCTGCGCATCAAAGATCGGCGCGATGAAGAAGTGGAAGCCGATGTCGTGGCAGCAATTGCGCTGGGCCGCCGCTATAACGCACGGCTGTTTATCAACGATTACTGGCGGCTGGCGATTAAGCATCAGGCGTATGGCGTCCATCTGGGACAGGAAGATTTGCAAACCACCGATCTCGACGCTATCCGTACAGCGGGCCTAAGGCTGGGCGTTTCGACTCATGATGACATGGAAATCGACGTCGCGCTGGCAGCACGTCCTTCTTATATCGCGCTAGGACATGTGTTCCCGACGCAAACCAAAAAGATGCCTTCTGCACCGCAGGGGCTGGAACAGCTGGCACGGCACATTGAGCGTCTGGCAGATTATCCCACCGTGGCGATTGGCGGTATCAGCCTAACGCGCGCGCCTGCGGTGATGGCGACAGGTGTTGGCAGTATAGCCGTCGTCAGTGCCATTACCCAGGCCGCAGACTGGCGTTTGGCAACGACACAGCTGCTGGAAATTGCAGGAGTTGGCGATGAATGACCGTGATTTTATGCGTTATAGCCGTCAAATCCTGCTCGACGATATCGCTCTTGACGGGCAGCAAAAACTGCTCGACAGCCAGGTGCTGATTATCGGTCTGGGTGGGTTGGGTACACCTGCTGCGCTATACCTGGCGGGGGCTGGTGTCGGGACGCTGGTACTGGCAGATGACGACGATGTGCATTTAAGCAATCTGCAACGACAAATCCTCTTTACCACTGAAGATATCGAGCGCCCGAAATCGCAGGTCAGCCAACAACGACTGACACAGTTGAATCCCGACATTCAACTGACAGCATTACAACAACGGTTAACGGGTAAGGCGTTAAAAGATGCGGTAGCACGGGCCGATGTGGTTCTCGACTGTACCGACAACATGGCGACTCGCCAGGAGATTAATGCCGCCTGCGTAGCACTTAACACACCGCTTATCACCGCCAGCGCGGTCGGATTTGGTGGTCAGTTGATGGTACTGACGCCGCCCTGGGAGCAGGGGTGTTACCGCTGCCTGTGGCCAGATAACCAGGAGCCTGAACGCAACTGCCGCACGGCGGGCGTGGTTGGCCCGGTGGTCGGGGTCATGGGCACGTTACAGGCACTGGAAGCAATTAAGCTATTGAGTGGTATAGAGACCCCTGCGGGATATCTTCGACTGTTTGACGGTAAATTAAACCAATGGCGCAACCTGGCGTTGCGCCGCGCCAGTGGTTGCCCGGTATGCGGAGGAAGCAATGCAGATCCTGTTTAACGATCAACCGATGCAGTGCGCCGCCGGGCAAACTGTTCACGAGCTGCTGGAGCAACTCGACCAACAACAAGCGGGCGCGGCTCTGGCGATTAATCAGCAAATCGTCCCGCGGGAGCAATGGGCGCAACATATCGTGCAGGATGGCGACCAGATCCTGCTTTTTCAGGTTATTGCAGGGGGTTGAGATGTTACGTATTGCGGACAAAACGTTTGATTCACATCTATTTACCGGCACCGGGAAATTCGCCTCTTCACAATTGATGGTGGAGGCGATCCGCGCTTCCGGCAGCCAACTGGTGACGCTGGCGATGAAACGCGTCGACTTGCGCCAACACAACGATGCTATCCTCGATCCACTTATCGCGGCGGGTGTGACACTGCTGCCAAATACTTCTGGGGCGAAAACTGCGGAAGAAGCCATTTTCGCCGCTCATCTGGCACGTGAAGCGTTAGGCACAAACTGGCTAAAATTAGAGATTCACCCTGACGCCCGCTGGCTATTGCCCGATCCCATCGAAACCCTGAAAGCCGCCGAAACGTTGGTGCAACAGGGATTTGCCGTGCTGCCTTACTGCGGTGCCGATCCAGTGTTGTGCAAACGTCTGGAGGAAGTGGGCTGTGCAGCAGTAATGCCGCTCGGCGCACCAATTGGCTCTAATCAGGGACTGGAAACCCGCGCCATGCTGGAGATTATTATCCAGCAAGCCACGGTTCCGGTGGTCGTTGATGCTGGCATTGGCGTTCCCAGCCATGCCGCGCAGGCGCTTGAAATGGGAGCCGATGCGGTGTTAGTGAATACGGCGATTGCCGTCGCGGACGATCCCGTCAACATGGCGAAGGCATTTCGTCTGGCGGTAGACGCCGGCCTGCTGGCACGTCAGTCCGGGCCGGGCAGTCGCAGTCATTTTGCTCATGCCACTAGCCCGCTGACCGGATTTCTGGAGGCATCGGCATGAAAACCTTCAGCGATCGCTGGCGACAACTGGACTGGGACGACATCCGCCTGCGTATCAACAGCAAAACGGCTGCTGACGTAGAGCGGGCGCTCAATGCCTCGCAACTCACTCGCGACGATATGATGGCATTGCTATCACCTGCCGCCAGTGAATACCTGGAACCACTGGCTCAACGGGCGCAGCGTCTGACCCGTCAGCGATTTGGCAACGTCGTCAGCTTCTACGTCCCGCTTTATCTCTCTAATCTTTGCGCTAACGACTGCACTTACTGCGGATTTTCCATGAGCAATCGCATCAAGCGTAAAACGCTGGATGAAGCGGATATCGCCAGGGAAAGCGCCGCTATCCGGGAGATGGGCTTTGAACATCTATTGCTGGTCACTGGTGAACATCAGACGAAAGTGGGGATGGATTACTTTCGTCGTCATCTCCCTGTCCTGCGTGAACAGTTCTCTTCACTACAGATGGAAGTACAGCCACTGGCGGAAGCGGAATACGCCGAGTTAAAGCAACTTGGTCTGGATGGGGTGATGGTTTATCAGGAGACATATCACGAGGCGACATACGCCCACCATCATCTGAAAGGGAAAAAACAGGACTTCTTTTGGCGGCTGGAAACGCCGGATCGGCTGGGCCGTGCGGGGATAGATAAGATAGGCCTCGGCGCGCTAATCGGCCTTTCCGACAGCTGGCGCGTTGACTGCTATATGGTTGCCGAACATTTGCTATGGCTGCAACAACATTACTGGCAAAGCCGTTACTCTGTCTCCTTCCCGCGCCTGCGCCCGTGTACTGGCGGGATTGAGCCAGCGTCGATTATGGATGAACGCCAGTTAGTGCAAACTATCTGCGCCTTCCGCCTACTTGCGCCGGAGATTGAACTGTCACTCTCCACGCGGGAATCACCGTGGTTTCGCGATCGCGTTATTCCGCTGGCGATCAATAACGTCAGCGCCTTCTCGAAAACGCAACCTGGTGGTTATGCCGACAATCATCCCGAGCTGGAACAGTTCTCACCGCACGACGATCGCAGACCAGAAGCGGTGGCCGCCGCGTTAACCGCTCAGGGTTTGCAGCCGGTGTGGAAAGACTGGGACAGCTATCTGGGACGCGCCTCGCAAAGGACATGAGACAAAATGTAAGAACGTAAATTTATTCCGAGCAGCTACGGAAGATGAAAAACGCAAGGTTGTTGAAAGCGTTGCGTTTTTTTATGTTAGTACCGTCAGCAGGAATGTTGTCCAGGGCGAAAAGCTTCTTCCTCGTTTCGCCCTGCCTTTCTTAATATTTCCCATGAAGAATTTGCCCTCTGAATAACACCCATAAAAAAACCCGCCGAAGCGGGTTTTTACGTTATTTGCGGATTAACGATTACTCGTTATCAGAACCGCCCAGACCTGCGTTCAGCAGTTCTGCCAGGCTGGCAGATGCGTCTTCTGCAGTCACCTGCGGTGCAGCCGGAGCTTCACCTGCAGCACGGCGACGCATACGATCCTGGTGGTACGCGTAACCGGTACCTGCCGGGATCAGACGACCTACGATAACGTTCTCTTTCAGGCCGCGCAGTTCGTCGCGTTTGCCCGCAACGGCTGCTTCGGTCAGCACGCGAGTGGTCTCCTGGAACGATGCCGCGGAGATGAAGGACTCGGTTGCCAGAGACGCTTTGGTGATACCCAGCAGATCGCGGGAGTAAGTTGCACCCACTTTGCCGTTCGCTTCCAGTTCGCGGTTTGCGATCTTGACGCGAGAGTATTCAACCTGTTCGCCTTCCAGGAAGTCGGAGCTGCCCGCGTTAACGATGGTAGCTTTACGCAGCATCTGACGAACGATAACTTCGATGTGTTTATCGTTAATCTTAACGCCCTGCAGACGGTATACGTCCTGTACTTCGTTAACGATGTAACGAGTCACAGCATGAACACCACGCAGACGCAGAATGTCATGCGGCGCTTCCGGACCGTCGGAAATTACGTCACCACGTTCTACACGTTCACCTTCGAACACGTTGAGCTGACGCCATTTCGGAATCATCTCTTCGTACGGCTCGCTACCGTCTACCGGGGTGATAACCAGACGACGTTTACCTTTGGTTTCTTTACCGAAGGAAACCACACCGCTGATTTCAGCCAGGATTGCCGGCTCTTTCGGACGACGTGCTTCGAACAGGTCCGCAACGCGTGGCAGACCACCGGTGATGTCCTTGGTACCGCCAGATTCTTGCGGAATACGCGCGAGGGTGTCACCGGAGCTGATCTGTACGCCATCTTCCAGCTGAACAATCGCTTTACCCGGCAGGAAGTACTGCGCAGGCATGTCGGTACCCGGGATCAGAACATCGTTACCCTGAGCATCAACGATTTTCAGTGCCGGACGCAGATCTTTACCACCTGCGGTACGTTCTGCGGAATCCAGAACCACCAGCGAAGACAGACCGGTCAATTCGTCGGTCTGACGAGTAATGGTCTGGCCGTCGATCATGTCAGTAAAGCGTACAAAACCGCTTACTTCGGTGATAACCGGCATGGTGTGCGGGTCCCAGTTTGCAACGGTCTCGCCGCCAGCAACCTGTTCGCCATCGCCTTTCGCCAGTACTGCACCGTAAGGCACTTTATAGCTTTCTTTGGTACGACCGAATTCGTCGATCAATTTCAGTTCGGTGTTACGGGAAGTGATAACCAGTTTGCCGCTGGAGTTCACAACCGACTTCACGTTGCTGAGCTTGATGCTACCTTTGTTTTTCACCTGGATGCTGGATTCAGCAGCCGCACGAGATGCCGCACCACCGATGTGGAACGTACGCATGGTCAGCTGTGTACCCGGTTCACCGATGGACTGTGCCGCGATAACACCGATTGCTTCACCTTTGTTGATGATGTGGCCACGCGCCAGGTCACGACCGTAGCAGTGCGCACATACACCAAAGTCGGTGTCACAAGATACAACAGAACGTACTTTTACCGCGTCGACAGAGTTCTCTTCCAGCAGGTCACACCACTGTTCGTGCAGCAGCGTGTTGCGCGGAACGAGGATATCAGCAGTACCCGGCTTCAGAACGTCTTCAGCAGTTACACGACCCAGTACGCGATCGCGCAGCGGCTCTTTAACGTCACCACCCTCGATAACCGGCGTCATCATGATACCTTCATGGGTACCACAATCGTCTTCGGTTACCACCAGGTCCTGCGCAACGTCAACCAGACGACGAGTCAGGTAACCGGAGTTCGCCGTTTTCAGTGCGGTATCCGCCAGACCTTTACGAGCACCGTGGGTTGAGATGAAGTACTGGAGTACGTTCAGACCTTCACGGAAGTTCGCGGTGATTGGCGTTTCGATGATGGAGCCATCCGGCTTCGCCATCAGACCACGCATACCCGCCAGCTGACGAATCTGTGCCGCAGAACCACGCGCACCGGAGTCGGCCATCATGTAGATGCTGTTGAAGGAAACCTGCTTCTCTTCCTGACCGTCACGGTTAATCACGGTTTCAGTTTGCAGATTATCCATCATCGCTTTGGATACACGATCGTTCGCCGCAGCCCAGATATCGATAACTTTGTTGTAGCGTTCGCCCGCAGTTACCAGACCAGACTGGAACTGCTCCTGAATCTCAGCAACTTCAGCTTCTGCCTCGGAGATGATTTCGTGTTTCTTCTCCGGGATGACCATGTCATCGATACCAACAGATGCACCAGAACGCGCTGCATATGCAAAGCCGGTGTACATGATCTGGTCCGCAAAAATAACGGTCGGTTTCAGACCGAGAATGCGGTAGCAGGTGTTCAGCATTTTGGAGATTGCTTTCTTACCCAGCGCCTGGTTGACGATGGAGTAAGGCAGACCTTTCGGTACAATCATCCACAGAATGGCACGGCCAACGGTCGTATCTTTCAGACTGGTTTTCGCTACTAATTCACCGTTAGCATCTTTTTCATACTCGGTGATACGCACTTTAACGCGCGCATGCAGAGAAGCCAGACCAGAGCGATACAGACGTTCTGCTTCTTTCGGGCCAGTCAGTACCATGCCTTCGCCTTTGGCGTTAACACAGTCGCGGGTCATGTAGTACAGACCCAGTACAACGTCCTGAGACGGAACGATGATTGGTTCGCCGTTCGCCGGGGACAGGATGTTGTTGGTAGACATCATCAGCGCACGCGCTTCCAGCTGGGCTTCCAGCGTCAGCGGTACGTGAACAGCCATCTGGTCACCATCGAAGTCGGCGTTATATGCCGCACAAACCAGCGGGTGCAGCTGGATAGCTTTACCTTCGATCAGTACCGGTTCAAATGCCTGGATACCCAGACGGTGCAGAGTCGGTGCACGGTTCAGCAGTACCGGGTGTTCGCGGATAACTTCGTCCAGGATATCCCAAACGACAGCTTCTTCGCGCTCAACCATTTTCTTCGCAGCTTTAATGGTGGTAGCAAGACCACGCAGTTCCAGCTTGCCGTAGATGAACGGTTTGAACAGTTCCAGTGCCATTTTCTTCGGCAGACCGCACTGATGCAGACGCAAGTATGGACCTACGGTGATTACAGAACGACCGGAGTAGTCAACACGCTTACCGAGCAGGTTCTGACGGAAACGACCCTGTTTACCTTTGATCATGTCGGCTAAAGATTTCAGAGGACGCTTGTTAGAACCAGTGATCGCACGACCGCGACGACCGTTATCCAGCAGGGCGTCTACCGCTTCCTGCAGCATACGTTTTTCGTTACGTACGATGATGTCCGGCGCAGCCAGATCCAGCAGACGTTTGAGACGGTTGTTACGGTTAATGACGCGACGATACAGATCGTTCAGGTCAGAAGTCGCGAAACGACCACCATCCAGCGGAACCAGCGGACGCAGATCTGGCGGCAGTACCGGCAGAACGGTCAGGATCATCCACTCTGGTTTGTTACCAGACTGAACGAACGCTTCCAGCAGTTTGATACGCTTGGTCAGCTTCTTACGCTTAGTTTCGGAGTTGGTTTCGTTCAGCTCTTCACGCAGCTGTTCGCACTCTTGCTCCAGATCCATGCTCTTCAGCAGAGCCTGGATTGCTTCCGCACCCATCTTCGCGTCGAATTCGTCACCGAACTCTTCCAGCGCATCCAGATACTGCTCTTCAGTCAGGATCTGCTGACGTTCCAGGTTGGTCATACCGCCTTCGATAACCACATAGGATTCGAAGTACAGTACGCGTTCGATATCGCGCAGCGGCATATCGAGCAGCAGGCCGATACGGGACGGCAGTGATTTCAGGAACCAGATGTGCGCAGTCGGGGAAGCCAGTTCGATGTGGCCCATACGCTCACGACGTACTTTGGTCTGGGTCACTTCAACGCCGCACTTCTCACAGATGACGCCACGGTGTTTCAGGCGCTTGTACTTACCGCACAGGCACTCGTAATCTTTTACCGGCCCAAAGATACGGGCGCAGAAAAGGCCGTCACGTTCTGGTTTGAACGTACGGTAGTTGATGGTTTCCGGCTTTTTAACTTCACCGAAAGACCATGAACGGATCATGTCTGGCGAAGCCAGAGCAATTTTGATCGCATCAAACTCTTCGGTTTTAGTCTGCGCTTTCAGAAACTTTAATAAATCTTTCACGGATTTGCTCCCGTCGGAGTTAGCACAATCCGCTGCCGGGTTTTACCCCGACAGCAGTGACCTGTTTGAGCGAGAATTACTCGTCTTCCAGTTCGATGTTGATACCCAGCGAACGAATCTCTTTCAACAATACGTTGAAGGATTCTGGCATGCCCGGCTCCATCTGATGGTTGCCGTCCACGATGTTTTTATACATCTTGGTACGACCGTTCACGTCATCAGACTTAACGGTGAGCATTTCCTGCAGGGTGTATGCTGCGCCGTATGCTTCCAGCGCCCACACTTCCATCTCCCCGAAACGCTGACCACCGAACTGTGCCTTACCACCCAGCGGCTGCTGAGTAACCAGGCTGTAAGAACCGGTGGAACGCGCGTGCATCTTGTCGTCGACCAGGTGGTTCAGTTTCAGCATGTACATGTAACCAACGGTTACCGGACGTTCAAACTGTTCACCAGTGCGACCGTCGTACAGGCGGATCTGACCAGAAGTCGGCAGGTCGCCAAGTTTCAGCAGTTCTTTAATTTCTGCTTCTTTCGCACCGTCGAAGACCGGCGTTGCGATTGGCATACCTTTGCGCAGGTTTTCAGCCAGACGCATAACTTCTTCATCGCTGAAGGTACTCAGGTCAACTTTCTGACGAACGTCAGCGCCCAGATCGTATGCACGCTGGATGAATTCGCGCAGTTTCGCGACTTCTTGCTGCTGTTTCAGCATGGCGTTGATCTTGTCGCCGATACCTTTCGCAGCCATACCCAGGTGGGTTTCGAGGATCTGACCGATGTTCATACGAGACGGTACGCCCAGCGGGTTCAGTACGATGTCTACCGGCGTACCGTTTTCATCGTAAGGCATATCTTCGATCGGGTTGATCTTAGAAATTACACCCTTGTTACCGTGACGACCTGCCATCTTGTCACCAGGCTGGATACGGCGTTTAACCGCCAGATATACCTTAACAATCTTCAGCACGCCCGGTGCCAGATCGTCACCCTGGGTGATTTTGCGGCGTTTCGCTTCGAGTTTCTTCTCGAACTCGTGTTTCAGTTCGTCATACTGCTCAGCCAGCTGTTCCAGCTGATTTTGTTTCTCTTCGTCGGTCAGGCCCAGCTCCAGCCAGCGATCGCGCGGCAGTTTGTCGAGCTTCTCAGCTTCAACGCCACCGGCTACCAGCACAGCACGGATACGGCTGAACAGACCCGCTTCGAGGATCTGCAGTTCTTCAGACAGGTCTTTCTTCGCCTGTTTGAGCTGCATTTCTTCGATTTCCAGCGCACGTTTGTCTTTTTCAACGCCATCGCGAGTAAAGACCTGAACGTCGATAACCGTACCGGATACACCGTTTGGTACGCGCAGAGAAGAGTCTTTAACGTCAGACGCTTTCTCACCGAAGATCGCACGCAGCAGTTTTTCTTCTGGGGTCAGCTGAGTTTCACCTTTCGGCGTTACCTTACCAACCAGAATGTCGCCACCGGTCACTTCCGCACCAATGTAAACGATACCGGATTCATCCAGTTTGGAGAGCGCAGCTTCACCTACGTTCGGGATGTCAGCAGTGATCTCTTCTGGCCCCAGTTTGGTGTCACGGGACACACATGCCAGTTCCTGAATGTGAATGGTGGTGAAACGATCTTCCTGAACAACACGCTCGGATACGAGGATGGAGTCTTCGAAGTTGTAACCATTCCACGGCATGAACGCTACACGCATGTTCTGACCGAGCGCCAGTTCACCGAGGTCGGTGGACGGACCGTCTGCCAGCACGTCGCCACGTTCTACCGGTTCACCCAGAGACACACACGGCATCTGGTTGATACAGGTGTTCTGGTTAGAACGGGTGTATTTGGTCAGGTTGTAGATGTCGATACCCGCTTCGCCCGGATACATCTCGTCTTCGTTAACTTTGATAACGATACGGGAAGCATCCACGTACTGAACGACACCACCACGTTTAGCAACCGCAGTTACACCGGAGTCAACGGCAACAGCACGTTCCATACCCGTACCAACCAGCGGCTTATCAGCACGCAGAGTCGGAACGGCCTGACGTTGCATGTTCGCACCCATCAATGCACGGTTGGCGTCATCGTGTTCAAGGAACGGGATCAGGGACGCACCGACGGATACCACCTGCTGGGTGGATACGTCCATGTAGTCAACCTGGTCGCGGCTGAACAAGCTGGATTCGCCTTTGCTACGGCAAGTTACCAGGTCTTCTACGAAGTGGCCTTCTTCATCCAGGTTGGAGTTCGCCTGGGCGATAACGTAGTTGCCTTCTTCGATAGCAGACAGGTAGTGAATTTCGTCGGTTACAACACCGTCGATCACTTTACGGTACGGCGTCTCAAGGAAGCCATATTCGTTAGTCTGTGCGTACACGGACAGGGAGTTGATCAGACCGATGTTCGGGCCTTCAGGAGTTTCGATTGGACATACGCGACCGTAGTGAGTCGGGTGTACGTCTCGAACTTCGAAGCCTGCACGTTCACGGGTCAGACCGCCTGGGCCGAGTGCGGAGATACGACGCTTGTGCGTAATCTCAGACAGCGGGTTGTTCTGGTCCATAAACTGAGACAGCTGGCTGGAACCAAAGAACTCTTTCACTGCTGCGGAAATCGGTTTGGCGTTGATCATATCCTGAGGCATCAGGGTATCCAGATCGCCCAGAGACAAACGCTCTTTCACCGCACGCTCTACACGTACCAGGCCAACGCGGAACTGGTTTTCCGCCATTTCGCCAACGGAACGGATACGACGGTTACCGAGGTGGTCGATATCATCGACTTCGCCTTTACCGTTACGGATATCGATGAGCTTTTTCATAACATCAATGATGTCGTCTTTGCTCAGGATACCGGAACCTTCGATTTCGTCGCGCAGCAGAGAACGGTTGAACTTCATACGACCAACCGCAGACAAGTCATAGCGGTCTTCGGAGAAGAACAGGTTCTCGAACAGGCTTTCAGCGGCTTCACGAGTCGGCGGCTCGCCAGGGCGCATCATGCGGTAGATTTCTACCAGTGCGCTCAGACGATCGTTAGTTGGGTCGACACGTAAGGTTTCAGAGATATACGGGCCGTGATCCAGATCGTTGGTGAACAGCGTTTCGATACGCTTGTGACCAGACTGGCTCAGCTTAGCCAGCAGATCCAGGCTCAGCTCCATGTTCGCAGCACAGATCAGCTCACCAGTAGACTCATCAATGTAGTCTTTAGCAACCACTTTACCTGCGATGTACTCAACCGGGACTTCGATCAGTTTGACGTCGTCTTTTTCCAGCTGGCGAATGTGGCGCGCAGTAATGCGGCGGCCTTTTTCTACGTACACTTTACCGTTAGCTTCGATGTCAAAAGATGCGGTTTCACCACGCAGGCGTTCCGGCACCAGTTCCATCTGCAGCTTGTTATCACGGATTTCAAAGATAACTTTTTCAAAGAACAGGTCGAGGATCTGTTCTGTGGTGTAGTTCAGGGCGCGCAGAATGATGGTCGCAGGCAATTTACGGCGACGGTCGATACGTACGAACAGATTGTCCTTCGGATCGAATTCGAAGTCCAGCCAGGAACCACGGTAAGGGATGATGCGCGCGTTATACAGCACTTTACCCGAAGAGTGGGTTTTACCTTTGTCGGAGTCAAAGAAGACGCCCGGACTACGGTGCAGCTGGGAAACGATAACACGCTCAGTACCGTTGATAACAAAGGTACCGTTGTCCGTCATGAGCGGAATTTCGCCCATGTAGACTTCTTGTTCTTTGATGTCTTTTACGGTGCCTTCCGGCGCTTCGCGCTCATAGATCACCAGACGCAGTTTAACGCGCAGCGGTGCGGAATAGGTCACGCCACGGATTTGACATTCCTGGACGTCAAACACCGGTTCGCCAAGGCGGTAGCTGACGTATTGCAGCTCGGAATTACCGCTGTAGCTCTGAATCGGGAATACGGAACGGAAAGCAGCTTCCAGACCATACTGCCCTTCAGGATCTTGCTCGATAAATTTCTGAAACGAGTCAAGCTGGATAGAAAGGAGATAAGGTACATCCAGAACTTGTGGACGTTTACCAAAATCCTTACGAATACGTTTTTTCTCGGTATAGGAGTAAACCATAGGGTTCCTCAGCTCGCTGACAAGTCGACCCATCTGTCCATTGAGCGGACAGTTTGTGCAACACTATTTTGTTGACCGGAAAATGGAACACTTTCCGCAATGCCTGTTGCTATCACGCTTAAACCATTTCATTGCGATTTACACAGAACGGGCGTCCTGTCGCAGTATATTAAGTCGTCGATAGAAACAAGCATTGAAAGGCACAGCAGTAGTCAAACAGTGTGAAACGCTACTGGCGCCTTACAGCGCAAAAAGGCTGGTGACTAAAAAGTCACCAGCCATCAGCCTGATTTCTCAGGCTGCAACCGGAAGGGTTGGCTTATTTAACTTCAACTTCAGCGCCAGCTTCTTCCAGAGCTTTTTTCAGTGCTTCTGCGTCGTCTTTGCTCACGCCTTCTTTCAGAGCAGCCGGTGCAGATTCTACCAGGTCTTTAGCTTCTTTCAGACCCAGGCCAGTTGCGCCACGTACTGCTTTGATAACAGCAACTTTGTTAGCGCCAGCAGCTTTCAGAATTACGTCGAATTCAGTTTTTTCTTCAGCAGCTTCAACCGGGCCAGCAGCTACAGCTACAGCAGCAGCAGCGGAAACACCGAATTTTTCTTCCATTGCAGAGATCAGTTCTACAACGTCCATTACAGACATAGCTGCAACTGCTTCAATGATTTGATCTTTAGTGATAGACATTTAAATTGTTCCTGAATATCAGAATAAGTTTATACGTAAGCGAATGCGTTAAAAAGATAACTGCGATTAAGCAGCTTCTTTCGCATCGCGTACAGCAGCCAGAGTACGAACCAGTTTGCCAGCCGAAGCTTCTTTCATGGTTGCCATCAGGCGTGCAATTGCTTCTTCGTAGGTCGGCAGAGTTGCCAGGCGGTCGATCTGAGACGCCGGGATCAGCTCACCTTCAAAGGCAGCGGCTTTGACCTCAAATTTTGCATTCGCTTTCGCGAACTCTTTGAACAGACGAGCAGCTGCGCCCGGGTGTTCCATAGAGTATGCAATCAGGGTCGGACCAACAAACGCGTCTTTCAGGCACTCGAACGGAGTACCTTCAACAGCACGGCGCAGCAGGGTGTTACGAACAACACGCATGTATACGCCAGCTTCGCGACCTGCTTTACGCAGTTCAGTCATTTTATCTACAGTTACGCCACGGGAATCCGCAACTACTGCAGACAGCGCGCCTTTGGCTACTTCGCTGACTTCAGCAACAATCGCTTGTTTGTCTTGAAGATTTAAAGCCATTAGCTTTGCTCCTGGATGTTTGCCAGAGAAAATCTCTGGAACTCACTTCACTCCTCCAAACGGAGAGAGCGTCTTAATTACGGTGAGCAGAAACAAGCCAGAATATAAAAGAATAATCTTAGCGTTCTGTCACCGTCTACGCAGGGGATTAAGTTTCTTGCGAAACTCCTGCGGTCTTCGACGGAGGCCTGGATAGGCCAGGCTCCAACGAACAAATCTTTTCTATCCGTCGCTATTCAGCTTGTAGCGGCGTTGGCTTCCTTCGTTCGCACCAGTCACATAGTTAGCTATGCTCCTGGCGACTCACTCAGTTGCCGCCTTGCTACAACCCGAATATCTCGGATATACGTCTGCATTAAGCATTATACGTGGGGGTAAGATTGTAGACAAAATCACCGCCCACGTAAAGGCATTAGTTTACAGAAGCGCTCAGGCCAGCCTGGTCAACTGCAACACCTGCACCCATGGTGGTGGAGATGCTAACTTTCTTGATGTACACGCCTTTCGCCTGAGTCGGTTTTGCTTTTTTCAGCGCAACCAGCAGAGCTTCCAGGTTTTCTTTCAGTTTGTCAGCGTCAAAGTCCACTTTACCGATGGTGGTGTGGATGATGCCGTTTTTGTCGTTACGGTAACGAATCTGGCCAGCTTTAGCGTTTTTAACCGCTTCAGCAACGTTCGGCGTTACAGTACCCACTTTCGGGTTTGGCATCAGGCCGCGCGGACCCAGAACCTGGCCCAGCTGGCCAACAACGCGCATTGCATCCGGAGAAGCAATAACAACGTCAAAGTTCATTTCGCCTTTCTTGATCTGGTCAGCCAGATCTTCCATACCTACCAGTTCAGCGCCTGCAGCTTTAGCAGCTTCAGCGTTTGCACCCTGGGTAAATACGGCTACGCGAACGGAACGGCCAGTACCGTGCGGCAGTACAGTTGCACCACGTACGTTCTGGTCAGATTTACGAGCGTCGATGCCGAGGTTAACAGCAACGTCCACGCTTTCTACGAATTTAGCAGTCGCCAGCTCTTTCAGCAGAGCGATAGCTTCATTGATGTCGTATTGTTTGGTCGCATCAACTTTCTCGCGGATAACACGCATGCGCTTGGTCAGTTTAGCCATTTCTTAGTCCTCCACTACCAGGCCCATGGAACGTGCAGTACCTTCGATGGAGCGAGTCATCGCTTCAATGTCGGCACCAGTCATGTCGGCAGCTTTGGTCTGCGCGATTTCCTGCAGCTGAGCGCGGGAAATTTTACCCACTTTGTCTTTGTTCGGCTTACCGGAACCAGACTTGATACCAGCCGCTTTTTTCAGCAGAACTGCTGCCGGCGGAGTCTTGGTAACGAAAGTGAAAGAACGGTCAGCGTAAACGGTGATTACTACCGGAATCGGCAGACCTTTTTCGATGGAATCAGTTTTTGCGTTGAACGCTTTGCAGAATTCCATGATGTTTACGCCCTGCTGACCCAGAGCCGGACCTACTGGCGGACTCGGGTTAGCCATACCAGCTGCAACCTGCAGCTTGACATAGGCTTGTACTTTCTTAGCCATTATAAATTCCTCAAGTTGGGTAATAACGCCTCTGAGAGGCTCCCCGTGATATAAAAAATCGTTTTACGGGCAAGGCCCATAAAAACAAAAGGCGCGAAATTGTATTCCAATCTCGCGCCTTGTGCAACGATTAAATCGCCGCTTTTTTGATCGCTGGGTTAGGCTTTTTCAACCTGGCTGAAGTCCAGCTCTACCGGGGTCGCACGACCGAAGATAGAAACAGACACTTTCAGACGAGATTTCTCGTAATCAACTTCTTCAACAACACCGTTGAAGTCAGCGAACGGACCATCATTAACACGAACCATTTCACCCGGTTCAAACAGCGTTTTCGGACGCGGCTTATCGCCAACCTGCTGCAGGCGATTCATAATCGCATCCACTTCTTTATCGCTGATTGGCGCAGGACGATCGGAAGTACCGCCGATGAAGCCCATCACACGCGGTACGCTGCGCACCAGGTGCCAGCTCGCGTCGTTCATCACCATCTGAACGAGGACGTAGCCAGGGAAGAATTTGCGTTCGCTTTTGCGACGCTGTCCGCCACGGATTTCAACCACTTCTTCGGTTGGTACCATGACTTCACCAAACAAATCTTCCATGTTATGTAATTTGATATGCTCACGTAGCGACGTTGCTACGCGGCCTTCAAAACCGGAAAACGCCTGAACGACGTACCAGCGCTTTTTAGGAGCTTCAGACATCTCAGAACCTCAGGCCAGTGATAAAGGATACCAGGCGAACCAGAATACCATCCAGTCCCCACAGGATCAGTGACATTACTGCGGTAACCGCAGCCACAATCAGCGTGGTGTGCAATGTTTCCTGGCGAGTCGGCCAAATGACCTTACGGACTTCGGTACGCGCTTCACGGGCAAAAGCAACGGTTGCTTTTCCTTTTGTCGTTAACAGCGCGACACCACCCGCTGCAGCAATCAGAATTACTACGGCCAGCGCACGCAGCGGCAGCATAATGTCGCGATAAAGGTAGTTGCCGACAATTGCTACCAGGAGCAATGCCACCACAACGACCCACTTCATCGCTTCCAGGCCGCGCCCGCTTCCTTGAGCTTCGGTATTCGCACTCATAAACCAACCTGTCAGAAGTATTCTACAAACATTTTCACCCCGCGATCGCGAGGCAAACCAAATCGAAACGCGTATTAGCTTTTCGGATTATACGCCCTCAACAGAGCCTGTCTCAGCAATGATTATGACAAAGAAAATCACTGATGAGCCAGGTTCTGGTACGAAAGCGTGCAAAAAGGGCATCAAATGATGCCCTTTTAGTGCGCATTGCGTCAAATGTTATCGGCAATTAGCTCAGAACTTTTGCTACAACGCCCGCGCCAACGGTACGGCCGCCTTCACGGATTGCGAAACGCAGACCGTCGTCCATCGCGATCGGGTGGAT
>NZ_VNXE01000076.1:0-32356 GCF_009820115.1 Escherichia sp. HH41S | reverse complement strand
AACCACCGCAAACGCGTCCGGTGGCAGGCCGTCCACTTCCAGCGTGAAACGTAATCCGGTTGACATAGCAACCTCCGGGGTTAAGGAAAAACAGACAGTTCGCTGTTAAAGCGGCTGTGACAGTACAGTGTTACGCTTGCGTTCAGGCACGCTACCGCCGAAGTTTCCGGCATCCGCCATCTCCCGTGAACGTAACCCCTTACTGACAATCTTTCTTTTTACGGCGTAATACAAAAACAGCATCCGGCCTGATAGCCGGATGCTGTTGGCTTAACTTATGCTTCCAGCGGTGCGCGCCAGTCGTCAGCACCGGAGGTGCCGGATTTGACGTGTTCCCACTCAATCTTGCGGTAGGCCAGTGAAACTTCGAGCAACTGGGTGAACTCGCGTTTCGCCGGGTCCTGGCAATGCGGCATATGCAGTTTCATATCGACAATCGTCGAATCAGTCAGGCGGGTGGTGAAATAATGCTCCTGTTTGCCTTCCACAGATGTACGCCACCAGTGCAGTTCAGTGGTTGGCAGCATTTCACCGGAGGCCAGTGCGTTGTACATCAGCGGAACCGCTTTGTTCAGCGCCACGGTAAAAATGAACGGCTTGTGAGCACGCTGACCCGCAGGCTGACCGGACTGAGGATCCGTCGGGACAGTAACGTTATGCAGGAATTCCTGCACCAGCATCTCGTCTTCGTGCCCCTGCACATAGATGTTGCCGACAGAATCAGCGGTAAATGCACCTGCAGTAATATTTCCCTGGGTCTGACCAGTGATGGAGATATAACACGGTGTTGGCATTTGTAAACTCCTTGTTAACGTGGTTAATTACTACTTACAATGACCTGCCGTTAATCCCAGACAGGCAGATGCAGCTCACTTCACGGAACCGCATCATTTTTCAGTATTTTTTACATACAAACCGAGCTAGAATTTACGGTTGTCGTAAAAACTATTTTTAAAATCATTAAATCTCTTATTCAGCAATAACTTAATAATATATATCTGGATAACCATACCCAACTGTTCAAAGTCCGTATTGCCTCCATAAAATGGCCAAAGCTGAATCATGAATAAATATTGTATTTATCCTTTCTGAATTATCATTTTGATAATTTTTGAGATATTCCTTAAAAATACCCACTTAATCAATCACAAAACAAATATATAAACAAGCAATCATTAGATTAGCTTATGTTTAATGAAATTATTATATAATTCAATAAGATACATAAAAACTCTATATTTAAATTATTGCCATAATACACCTGGCGCGAATTGCACAGGTTCACACAATCTATTTAACGCTTGCAGAATACCCCTCTTTACGATCGATAAAAAGTCCTTTTCTTATTTATTTTGAAGCGTAAAATGCGGGGTGATTAAGGAGTGGTGATTTTATTTTCACCGCCATCAAGGCGGCATTTCCGATATTTTTTGCGGTACGAATATGCCGTGTTCATGGCCTGTACGAGATAACATGACGGATCACTTTTATGAGCAAAAAATTTGAAGGCAGCGTCGCGCCTCGCGAGCGTATTAATATATCGTATGTCCCAAAAACAGATGGCCAGACGGCTGAAGTGGAACTTCCACTTAACATGCTCGTTGTCGGCGATACCGGAAATACGCAGGAAACATCCTCATTGGATGAACGTCAGGCAGTTTCCGTTAACAAGCACAATTTCGGTGCAGTGATGGCTGAAGCAGCCATTGGCCTCAATTTTACCGTCCCCGCCACGCTGAAGGGAAGCACAACGGACGATGAACTGAATGTGGCGCTGAATATCAAGTCACTGGATGATTTTTCACCAGATAGCGTGGCCCGGCAGGTTCCGGAAGTGAATAAATTGCTGGAACTGCGTGAAGCACTGACTGCACTGAAGGGGCCGATGGGTAACCTTCCGGCATTCCGTACCCAGCTCCAGGCATTGCTGGAAAATGAAGAGTCCCGCGAGCAGTTGCTCAAAGAAATCGGCCAGGTGAGCAATAAATAACCACCACTATTTCATTAAACAGGGTTATCCAGGCATGACGGCACACAAAAATATCTCCGGGACATACCACCTCTCTGTTTCAGACATTCTGCAGGTGGTTTACCAGGTATGTTTCAGCCCGTCCGTTGAAATCAACCAGGATGGTGTGGCTGCGCTGATTACAACACTGGATCGCCGTATCAGTGATCTATTGGATGAGATTATCCATTTTTGTGAGTTTCAGCAGAGCGCGTCGCACTGGCAGCGCGTACTTCACTGACGGCGAAAAGCCGGTTTCAGAAACACAGCTAAAACAGAAGGATTTTCAGTATGTCTTTACAGGAAGAGGAACTCGTTTCCAGTCATGCCGGGCAGCCTGAGCAGGCATCGTCGCTGCTTGATCAAATCATGGCACAGACCCGTATTCAGCCCGGTTCGGAAGGTTATGACGTTGCCCGCCAGGGTGTGACAGCCTTTATTGCCAGCATCCTGCAATCCACTGCATCTGCCGAACCGGTCAATAAACTGGCCGTGGACAGCATGATTGCAGATATTGATGAACGCATCAGCCGCCAGATGGATGTCATCATCCATGCGCCTGCCTTTCAGCAGGTCGAGTCGTTCTGGCGCTCACTGAAAACCATGGTGGATCGCGTTGATTTCCGTGAAAACATCAAGGTCAACGTGCTTCATGTCACCAAGCAGGAACTTCTGGAAGACTTTGAGTTTGCGCCAGAAATTATTCAGTCCGGATTTTATAAGCACGTTTATTCGTCCGGTTTCGGACAGTTTGGCGGTGAACCCATCGCTGCCGTGCTGGGCGCTTATGAGTTCAAAAATACCGCGCCTGACATGAAACTGCTGCAATACGTCAGTGCCGTGGGCGCAATGGCGCACGCACCGTTCCTGTCCTCCGTTTCCCCGGAGTTTATGGGGCTGAACTCGTGGACCGAACTGCCTAATATCAAAGATCTTTATGCCATCTTTGAAGGTCCGGCCTACACCAAATGGCGCGCCCTGCGTGACTCGGAAGATTCGCGCTATTTAGGGCTTACGGCACCCCGCTTCCTGCTTCGCCAGCCCTATTCACCAACAGATAACCCTGTTAAGAACTTTAACTATTACGAAGATGTCAGCCAGAACCACGAAGATTATCTGTGGGGTAATACGGCCTGGATGCTGGCATGCAATATCGCAGACAGTTTTGCCAAATACCGCTGGTGTCCAAACATTATCGGTCCGCAAAGCGGCGGCGCAGTGAAAGATCTGCCGGTGCATCTGTTCGAAACGATGGGGCAGATTCAGGCCAAAATCCCAACCGAGGTGCTGGTCACCGATCGCCGCGAATTTGAACTGGCTGAAGAGGGTTTTATCACCCTTACCATGCGTAAAGACTCTGATAATGCAGCCTTTTTCTCTGCAAACTCGGTACAAAAACCGAAGCACTTTCCGGGAAAAGATGCAGAAACCAACTATAAGCTGGGTACGCAGCTTCCTTATCTCTTCATCATCAATCGGTTAGCGCACTACATCAAGGTGTTGCAGCGTGAACAACTGGGGTCATGGAAAGAAAGGAGCGACTTAGAAAGAGAGCTTAATACCTGGATCCGTCAGTATGTTGCCGACCAGGAAAACCCGCCTGCAGACGTGCGCAGCCGCAAACCTCTGCGCGCTGCCAAAGTTGAGGTTATGGATGTAGAAGGCGAACCCGGCTGGTACCAGGTTGCGCTAAGCGTGAGACCTCATTTTAAATTTATGGGGGCAAATTTTGAGCTTTCCCTGGTTGGCCGGTTAGACAGGGAGTAACACACCATGATACCGGATCGGGAAAGAACCACAGGTTCTCTTTTTGAGCGTATGGAAGCCTCTTCGGCCAGAAACCGGCAGGGAGGCAGTATTCATTCGCTCAGGCAATCCATTCGCCAGAACCTACGAAACATTCTTAATACCCGGTCCGGTAGTTGCCGGGGTGCGCCTGAGCTGGGCATTGATGAACCGGAAGGGGCTGAAAACTTCCGCGAATCCATGAGTCGGGCCATCGAGCAATGTATAGAACGCTATGAACCCCGGATCTCACACGCTGAAGTGCAGGCAGTGGTTTCATCCGCCTCCAGCCCGCTGGATATGACGTTTCATATTACAGCCTGGGTGACATTTAACGAAACGCATGAGGTGCTTGAATTTGATATGGCACCGAATGGCAGCCAGCATTACCGGGTGGACTGACAGATGGAATTTGAAGAACGCTATTTCCGGGAAGAACTCGATTACCTGCGCCAGCTCAGCAAGCTGCTGGCAACGGAAAAACCCCATCTGGCCCGCTTCCTGGCCGAAAAAGATGCGGATCCGGATATTGAACGCCTGCTGGAAGGCGTGGCTTTTCTTACCGGCAATCTCCGTCAAAAAATTGAGGATGAATTCCCAGAACTGACGCACGGGCTTATCAAGATGCTGTGGCCTAATTACCTGCGTCCGGTTCCGGCAATGACCCTTATTGAATATACGCCGGATATGGATAAGTCTTCTGTGCCGGTGTTAATCCCCCGTAATGAGCAGTTTACAACCAACGCCGGGGAAATCAGAGTTGATGAAGTGCTGCCCTCTGATGCTAAAAAGGAGGAGCCGCCTCCCTGTACCTTCACCCTCTGCCGGGATATCTGGCTGCTGCCCGTTCGCCTGGAGCAGATTGAAAACCGCAGTACGACCCGTAATGGTGTTATCAACATCACCTTTTCGGTCGCACCGGGAACGGACTTCCGCACGCTGGATCTGAACAAACTTCGCTTCTGGCTCGGCAATGACGACAACTATACCCGTGACCAGCTTTATTTATGGTTCTGCGAATACTTGCAGGGTGCCGACCTGACTGTGGGTGAACAGCATATTCGCCTGCCTGAGTTTATGCTAAAAGCTGTCGGTTTTGAGCCGCAGGATGCCATGCTGCCCTGGCCGAAAAACGTCCACAGCGGCTACCGGATCCTTCAGGAGTATTTCTGTTACCCCGATGCGTTTCTCTTTTTTGATCTTTGTGGTTGTCCGGCTTTGCCTGACGGATTGCAGGCTGAATCCTTTACCCTGCAACTGCGTTTTTCGCGCCCATTGCCCGTGGACATCCGGCTGCGCCGCGATTCTCTGCGCCTGTATTGCGCACCTGCCATTAATTTATTTATCCACCATGCAGAAGCCATCACGCTGGACAACCGGCGGGCAGACTATCCGCTGGTTCCCAGTCGCCACTATCCGGAACATTACGATGTCTTTTCCGTTAACGGCGTGGTGAGCCAGGTGCAGGATATGTTCAGGAAAAAAGATCTGGGGCGTCCTGTTTCGACGCAGGCCGCGCGCCAGTGGCCTGCCTTTGAAAGTTTCAGCCATCAGATGGAATACAGCCGGAAGCGGGAAGTGGTGTACTGGCATCACCGGACCAAAACATCCCTGTTCCATCGCGGCTTTGATCATACCCTTGCTTTTATACATGCTGATGGCAGTTATCCGTCAGACGAATCGCTGCTCAGTAATGAAGTGGTTTCGGTATCGCTGACCTGTACCAACCGTGAGCTTCCGTCACAAATTCGTTCCGGCGATATCACCGGCACAACCGGTAAAAATGCGGCTGTTGCTTCATTTCGCAACATTACCCGCCCGACGCAACCACTCTGGCCGGTCATTGATGGCAGCCTCCACTGGTCCCTACTCTCCGCCATGAACCTGAATTATCTGTCATTACTAGATACGGACGCGCTGAAGCAGGTCATCGCCAACTTTGATCGCCACGCAATCCATCATCCGCAGACGGCGCGGCTGTCACAACAAAAGCTGGATGCCATTGAGCGTCTGGAGACCCGCCCCGTTGATCGCCTGTTTACGGGTATTCCCGTCCGGGGGCTGGCCTCCACGCTGTATCTGCACCCGGAGCCGTTTGTCTGTGAAGGGGAAATGTATCTGCTCGGTACGGTGCTTTCGCATTTTCTGTCGCTGTACGCCAGCGTTAACTCATTCCACATGCTGACCGTTGTGAACACAGAAAGCCAGGAGACATGGAAATGGACGGAAAGAACCGGGCAGCATCCTCTTATCTGAGTCCGGGACATCCCCCGGCAGATAAAGAGCAGAATGATCCGCTGGCACAGGTTTTCCATAACGCCTGCTCTTACAATTTTTTTGCGATGGCGGAGCTGTTGCACCGCCTGGCACAGGGTGAAAAGGGGACACCGGAATTATCCCTGCGCGATGATCCGGCACAGGAAACCCTGCGTTTCAGCGCCGATGCCAGCCTTGCCTTCCCGTGCAGTGATATCAGTGGGCTGAAACGGGATAAGTCAGGGGCATTCAGGATGACCACCACCTTTATGGGGTTACAGGGGAGCCAGTCGCCTCTCCCCGGTTATTACCTGGATCACCTGGCCTGGAAAGCGGTACATGAACAAAGTCCGGTAGGCGATTTTCTGGATATGTTCAGCCACCGCCTGACCCAGTTTGTCTGGCATATCTGGCGTAAGTACCGCTATCACATCAGTTTTCGTAACGGCGGTGTGGATGCGTTCTCGCAGCGCATGTACTCCCTTGTCGGGCTGGGCCACCGCCAGCTTCGCGATAAGCTGGCGATTAATCACAGCAAAATGCTGGCGTATTCCGGGATCCTGGCAAATCCGGGACGATCCCCGGAAATCATCTGCGGCCTGGTGTCCCACTGTTTTGACTTGTCAGACGTGACGCTGCAAAACTGGCAACGTCGCAAGGTGGATATTGAACCGGATCAGCAAAACAGCCTGGGGAGCTATTCCCTTAAAAATGGCGAAAAACTGGCCGGAAGATCGGTACTGGGCAACTTTGTTCTGGGTACACGGGTGCCCGATCTCAGCGGAAAATTCCAGCTCAGTATTACCAGCCTGACCCGAAAACAGTTCCTCTCTTTTCTGCCGTCCGGCGAAAACTTCCTGCCACTGACGATGTTTGTGTCCTTCATCCTGCGCGATCAGCTTGCCTGGGACTTACATCTGGGGCTGGCACCGGAGCAGGTGGGCGCAATGCGCCTGGGCGATAACAAAAGTGCGCTGCTGGGCTGGACCAGCTTCCTCGGCACACCGGAAGAACGACCCTCAGTCACCATCAGGGTACGGTCGTAAATTATGATAATCACGGAGCAGAATATGCCGGAAGAGAAACTACAGACGCTTTCATTGCAGGTCATTAACGGCAGTGAGCTGGAAAGCGGGCGGGCGGCGCGCTGTCTGTTCACGCAGCAGGGAAATGTCGGCCATGGCCCCGAATGCCACTGGTCGGTACAGGATCGTCAGCAGAGCATTCCGGCTCAGGCCTTTACCGTTATACTGCACGATGGCACATTTTGTCTGCGCCCGCAGACGGCACAACTGTGGCTGAACCAGGCAAAAGTCACAGCAACATCAGACCTGATACAGCTGCGCCAGGGCGATGAGATCCAGATAGGGCGTCTGATGGTGAGGGTTCATCTGAACCGGGGTGATATCCCCCATTACGATGAGGAAATGGCCACTCCCGAAACCATCGTCACCAATCGCGATATGCTCACGGATACCCTGCTGTCAACGGAGGGTGCGCCACACTATCCGGGAATGACTCACCGGCATCAGCTTGCTGACACCGTGGTAAACGGTTTTTCTGCCGATCCACTCCAGGCACTTCAGTCCGAAAGCCTGATTACCGCGGGCGATCCGCTTTCAGGCATTGCGGCTGTCCGGCCATCGGCACCGCTGTCCGATCCGGCAAGTAATGGGGGGATCAATACGCCGTTTATGGATCTGCCGCCCATTTATGCCAGCCCCGGCGAGCGTAATGATGACGTCTCTGTGGCAGAAATGGCGCAACGCCACCTTGCGGTCACCCCCTTACTGCGCGGCCTTGGCGGCTCGCTTACCGTGAGCAATTCCGACGATGCGGATGATTTTCTGGAGGAGGCCGGACGCACGTTACAGGCCGCAATAAAAGGTCTGCTTGATTTGCAGCAGCAGCGTAACAGCCTCTCAGACAAACATTTGCGCCCGCTGGAAGATAACCCGCTGCGCCTGAACATGGATTACGCCACCGCGCTCGACGTGATGTTTGCCGAAGGTAAAAGTCCGGTACATCTGGCGGCTCCCGCCGCTGTCAGTGAAAGCCTGCGCAATGTCCGCCACCACGAAGAAGCTAACCGGGCGGCGATTGTGGAGTCGCTTCGTGTCCTGCTGGACGCCTTCTCACCACAAAATCTGCTGCGCCGCTTTGTGCAGTACCGCCGCAGCCATGAACTGCGCCAGCCGCTGGATGATGCCGGAGCATGGCAAATGTACAGCCATTATTACGAAGAGCTGGCCTCTGATCGCCAGCAGGGGTTTGAGATGCTGTTTAACGAGGTCTACGCCCAGGTCTATGACCGGGTGCTTCGTGAAAAACAGCGGGAGCCGGAAGCATGAACAGGAAGGCGTTTCTGGCCTGCGTGCTGATGTGCGTCATATTAACCGGCTGCGAAACGGCGAAAAAAATCAGCGAGGTGATCAAAAACCCGGATATCCAGGTCGGGAGCCTGAAGGAGCAACCTTCGGAAATAACCGTCACCCTGCTGACTGAACCGGACACTAATACCAATGCGGAGGGTGAATCAGCCGCCGTGGATGTGCAACTGGTGTACCTGACGGACGACTCAAAATTGCAGGCAGCCGACTATGACCAGATAGCCAGTACGCCGCTACCGGATGTGCTGGGTAAAAACTATATCGACCACCAGGATTTCAACCTGTTGCCGGACACCATCAAAACCCTGCCGCTGGTAAAGCTGGATGAGAAAACGCAGTTTATTGGTGTCGTGGCCTATTTCTCCGATGACCAGGCCACGGAATGGAAACAAATCGAGACGGTGGAAGGAACCGGCCACCATTACCGCCTGCTGGTGCATGTACGTCAAAGCAGCATCGAAATGAAAAAAGAGGATGAATAAGTATGGCAACCACCCGCAACAAGGTGATGTGGCAGGAAGGGATGCTGATGCGCCCACACCATTTCCAGCAACAGCAGCGTTACAACGACTACCTGGATAACCAGCGTTTCCGGGCCATGAATGATTTATCCTGGGGATTTACCGAACTCACCCTCAACAATGAACTGCTGGCGCAGGGTAAGATCATGATTGACAGCGCGTCAGGCACACTGCCCGACGGCACCGTCTTTTCTATCCCCGACCAGGACGCACTGCCCGATCCGCTGCACCCGCAAAATTTTCCGGACGAAAGAAGCCGCAATATCTACCTCGCTCTGCCGGTCGCCAGTGATGTGAGAAATGAAATCAGCGACGGGCGGCGAATCGGGCGTTACCGGCTGAATTATGCCGATGTCCGGGATTTGCATTCAGAAGAAGGCGACGCGCGAACACTGACGCTGGGACAACTGACGCCGCGCATTATGAGCGGTGCAGAAGATATGAGCGCCTATATCACGCTCCCGCTTTGCCGTATCAGCGATCGCCATGCCGACGGCTCCCTGACGCTGGATGACGATTTTATCCCCTCCTGCCAGAATATTCAGGTCAGTAAGAAACTGCGTGTTTATCTCAAAGAGGTACAGGGGGCCATTGGCGGACGGGCAAGCGATCTGGCAAACCGTATTGGCTCTCCGGCGCAGAGCGGCATCGCGGATGTGGCGGAATTTATGATGTTGCAGTTACTTAACCGTAACCAGACCCGGTTTACTCATCGCGCCCGCCGCTCCCAGCTCCACCCGGAAGATTTCTACCTTGATCTTGCCGGGTTACTGGGAGAACTGATGACCTTTACCGAGCCGTCGCGCCTGCCCTGCCCGCTTGATGTGTATGATCATCATGACCTGACCAAAACATTTAAAACACTGTTACCGGAAGTCAAACGGGCGCTGCATACCGTACTGTCGCCAAGAGCCGTCAATCTGCCGCTGCATCTGCGTGACGGTATCTGGCAGGCCGATATCCATGACTCGGAACTGCTGCAATCTGCCACCTTTGTGCTGGCCGTGGCGGCAAATATGCCGGTCGATCAGATCCAGCGCCAGTTTATCCAGCAGTCGAAAATTTCCTCGCCGGAAAAAATCCGCAATATGGTCAGTGTGCAGATCCCCGGCATTCCATTGCGTGCCCTGATGGTGGCTCCCCGTCAGCTTCCCTACCATTCCGGGTTCAGCTATTTCGAACTCGACAAGAGCGGACAGTCCTGGACAGAAATGGCTGCCGCCGGGGCCGTTGCGCTGCATGTATCCGGCAGTTTCCCGGATCTGAACATGCAACTGTGGGCGATAAGAGGGTAAGACGATGGATGAGGGGTCACTGTCTCTGCCACCATTTACCGGATACGACGAAAAAAGCCAGCGCGATTACCATCTCGCGCTTCGTGGCAACAGCCTGAATCCGATGATCGACGCAGCCACGCCTCTACTCGGTATGGTAATGCGCCTTTCTACCATGAACAGCCAGACGATGCCGGAGCATCTTTTTGCTCAGGTGGTGACGGATGTTCAGGCCGTGGAGCAACTGCTTCAGGAGCAGGGCTACGAACCGGGCGTGATTATCTCGTTTCGCTACATCCTCTGCACGTTTATTGATGAAGCAGCGCTCGGTAACGGCTGGTCGAACAAGAACGAGTGGATCAAGCAGTCATTGCTGGTCCATTTCCACAACGAAGCCTGGGGTGGCGAGAAAGTTTTCATCCTGCTGGAGCGCCTGATCCGTGAACCCAAACGTTACCAGGATCTGCTGGAATTTCTCTGGCTCTGTTTTTCTCTGGGATTTCGCGGGCGCTACAAAGTGGCAGCACAGGATCAGGGGGAATTTGAGCAGATCTACCGCCGCCTGTACCACGTCCTGCATAAACTACGCGGCGATGCCCCTTTCCCGCTGTTACACCAGGACAAAAAAACCCAGGGCGGGCGTTATCAGCTCATCAGTCGCCTGACCATTAAACATATTTTTTGTGGTGGCGTTGTCGTGCTGGCGTTGTTTTACCTGTTCTATCTGTTGCGGCTGGACAGCCAGACGCAGGACATCCTGCACCAGCTAAACAAATTACTTCGATAAGGACGTTTATGATCCAGATTGATCTTCCCACGCTGGTAAAACGGCTTAACCTGTTCTCCCGCCAGGCGCTGGAGATGGCCGCCTCTGAATGTATGAGCCAGCAGGCAGCGGAAATTACCGTCAGCCATGTGCTTATTCAGATGCTCGCCATGCCACGCAGTGACCTGCGGGTTATTACCCGCCAGGGCGATATTGGCATGGAAGAGTTGCGCCAGGCGCTGACGGTGGAGAACTACACAACCGCCCGTTCTGCGGACAGCTACCCGGCGTTTTCCCCGATGCTGGTTGAGTGGCTGAAAGAGGGCTGGCTGCTGGCGTCGGCTGAGATGCCGCACAGCGAACTGCGCGGCGGCGTGTTGCTGCTGGCCCTGCTGCATTCGCCGCTGCGTTATATACCGCCTGCTGCCGCCCGGCTGTTGACCGGCATTAACCGTGACCGTCTGCAACAGGACTTTGTGCAGTGGACACAGGAGTCGGCGGAATCAGTCGTGCCGGATGCAGACGGTAAAGGCGCAGGCACACTGACGGATGCTGCTGACACCCAGCTTGCCCGCTACGCCAAAAACATGACCGAAGATGCCCGTAACGGCAGGCTTGACCCGGTACTGTGCCGCGACCACGAAATCGACCTGATGATCGACATTCTCTGCCGCCGCCGTAAAAACAATCCGGTGGTGGTGGGCGAAGCAGGCGTGGGTAAAAGCGCGCTGATTGAAGGGCTGGCGCTGCGCATCGTGGCAGGCCAGGTGCCGGACAAACTGAAAAACACCGATATCATGACCCTTGACCTGGGCGCATTGCAGGCCGGGGCATCGGTGAAGGGCGAGTTTGAAAAACGCTTCAAGGGGCTGATGGCGGAGGTCATTTCCTCCCCGGTGCCGGTCATTCTGTTTATCGACGAAGCGCATACCCTGATTGGGGCGGGCAACCAGCAGGGCGGGCTGGATATCTCCAACCTGCTCAAACCGGCGCTGGCGCGCGGCGAGCTGAAAACCATCGCCGCCACCACCTGGAGCGAGTACAAAAAATACTTCGAGAAAGACGCTGCCCTGTCGCGCCGCTTCCAGTTGGTGAAGGTCAGCGAACCCAACGCCGCCGAAGCCACCATTATTCTGCGTGGTCTGTCGGCGGTCTATGAACAGTCTCACGGCGTGCTGATTGATGATGACGCCTTGCAGGCCGCTGCGACATTAAGTGAGCGTTATCTCTCAGGGCGTCAGTTGCCGGACAAAGCGATTGATGTGCTGGATACGGCCTGCGCCCGCGTGGCAATCAACCTGTCATCGCCACCAAAGCAAATCTCAGCGCTGACCACCCTGAGCCACCAGCAGGAGGCGGAAATTCGCCAGCTTGAGCGCGAGCTTCGCATCGGGCTGCGTACCGACACCTCGCGGATGACGGAGGTGCTGGTGCAGTACGATGAAACGCTGACGGCGCTGGATGAACTGGAAGCCGCCTGGCATCAGCAACAGACGCTGGTACAGGAAATTATCGCGCTGCGCCAGCAGTTGCTGGGCGTGGCAGAGGACACAGATGCCGTAGTGGATACGTCGTCAGAGTCAGAATCAGAATCAGAATCAGAATCAGAATCAGAACAGGATAATACCGGTGCCGCACCGGCTGATGAAGCTGGCAGCGCACAGCCGGAAGAAACCGCTGAAACAGTTTCCCCGGTACAACGGCTAGCACAGCTTACTGCCGAACTGGACGCCCTGCATAACGACCGGTTGCTGGTCTCCCCGCACGTCGATAAAAAACAGATTGCGGCGGTGATTGCCGAATGGACCGGCGTGCCGCTTAACCGCCTGTCGCAGAATGAAATGTCGGTCATCACCGACCTGCCAGTATGGCTGGGCGACACCATCAAAGGCCAGGACCTGGCGATTGCCAGCCTGCATAAACATCTGCTGACCGCACGCGCCGACCTGCGCCGTCCGGGACGCCCGCTTGGCGCGTTCCTGCTGGCTGGCCCCAGCGGCGTGGGTAAAACCGAAACCGTCCTGCAACTGGCAGAGCTGCTCTACGGCGGACGCCAGTACCTGACCACCATCAATATGTCCGAGTTCCAGGAGAAACACACCGTCTCGCGGCTGATTGGCTCCCCTCCGGGCTATGTCGGCTATGGCGAAGGCGGCGTGCTGACCGAAGCGATCCGCCAGAAACCCTACTCGGTGGTGCTGCTCGATGAAGTGGAAAAAGCACACCCGGATGTACTCAACCTGTTCTACCAGGCGTTTGACAAGGGCGAGATGGCAGACGGTGAAGGCCGCCTGATTGACTGTAAAAATATCGTTTTCTTCCTCACCTCCAACCTTGGCTACCAGGTGATTGTCGAACACGCCGATGACCCGGAAACCATGCAGGAAGCCCTCTATCCGGTGCTGGCGGACTTCTTTAAACCCGCCCTGCTGGCGCGCATGGAAGTGGTGCCTTACCTGCCGCTGTCGAAAGAGACGCTCGCCACCATTATTGCCGGGAAACTCACCCGTCTGGATAACGTGCTGCGCAGTCGCTTTGGTGCGGAAGTGATTATTGAGCCGGAAGTGACGGACGAAATTATGAGCCGCGTCACCCGAGCGGAAAACGGCGCGAGGATGCTCGAATCGGTCATTGACGGCGACATGCTGCCGCCACTCTCCCTGTTGCTGTTGCAGAAAATGGCGGCCAACACGGCGATTGCCCGCATCCGCCTGTCGGCGGCAGACGGCGCGTTCACGGCAGACGTGGAAGATGCTCAGGACGACGAGTCCGTCACAGAGGATGAACCGGTTTTATGAGCAGGTTGCGCGTTTTCCGGCAGACAGGATGGTTTATTGCGGGCCTGATGGCGGGCTTACCCGCCAGTGCCGCGCCCGCAGAAACATCGTCAATGGCCGGTGTGGCGATAGCTGTCGCCACAGCGACACCGCCGGATGCGACAGCCACGTTACAGGCCATGCAGTCCTGTCGGCGGGAGTCCGCGGCGCTGGAGCGGCTTGACTGCTATGACCGCCTGCTGGCACCCCTTTCCCCGTCAGGGTTTGACGGGGCGCTGGTCAAAGCCGGTTTTGTGGGCGAGGCCTGGACCCGCGCCACAGAGCAGGAAAAACGCCGCCAGGGCAACACCACAGAGCTGCTGGTGACGCAGGTGCCGGGAGAACGCCCGACGGTGGTGGTAACCACCCCGGCTATCGGCCATGTTCCGCCTCGCCCGGTGCTGATGTTCAGCTGTGTGGACAATATCACCCGGATGCAGGTGGCGCTGGTGCACCCTCTGGATGTCCATGATATCGCCGTCACCCTGAATGCCGACAGTCGGGTACTGCGCAGCCACTGGTTTGTGCGCGAGAACGGCACCCTGCTGGAGTCCAGCCGGGGGCTGTCCGGGATTGATGAAATTAAGCAACTGTTCGGCGCAAAAACGCTGACGGTGGATACCGGCGCAGATAACGCCGCCGGAAAGCTGACCTTTAACATTGACGGGCTGGCAAGGGCGATTGCTCCCCTGCGCGATGCCTGCCACTGGGCGGGAGAATAAAAATATGGCAATGGACTTACGCGATCCGAATGTCTGGATATCGCACCTGCTGGAAAACCTGCCGGAAGAGAAACTGGCATCGGCGCTGAAAGATGACAACCCGGACTGGGAGTATATCGACGGCGAAATCGTCAAACTGGGTTCACTGGCCCACAGCCAACTGGATATCCCGGAACTCCAGCGCCGGGGGCTGGTCATTCTGGCTTCGGAGAGTAAGGATTTTCGTCTGCTGGCACACCTGCTCAGAACCCTGCAACATGCCGGTGATCCACTGCTGGCACTGCGCCTGCTGGCGCTATACGTGGAACATTACTGGACTGTGGCCGCGCCGCAGAATATGGCGCATAAAAAACGCTTTGCCAGCCAGATCATTAAACGTTTTGAAACAGGTATTGAAGGCTTTTCACAGAACGCCGCCACAGCGCAGCGCGATGCACTATTAGGTGAACTGGCGAAACTGGCGCAGTGCTGGCAGTCACATAACGCCCCGGAACTGGCACAGGCTACTGATGATCTTTTTGCCCTGTACCAGCGTGCGTTTAATCGTGCGGCACCGGCTCCTGTCCCCGCTCTGGCGGCCTCCGGTAGTTCACCACAGACCACCGCCACGTCTGAAAGCAGCATGACGCAAACCAGTGCTCCGGCTCCACAGATCGCCATCGACAGTCACGACGACAAAGCCTGGCGCGACACGCTGTTAAAAGTGGCGGCCATTTTATGTGAACGCCAGCCGGACTCGCCGCAGGGCTATCGCCTGCGTCGCCATGCCCTGTGGCAATCCATCACCAGTACGCCCCAGGCGGAAAGCGATGGACGTACCCCACTGGCTGCGGTCTCTGCCGATATGGTGGCTGATTACCATGCTCAGCTCGGTAGTGCCGATATGGCGCTGTGGCAGCAGGTGGAAAAAAGCGTATTGCTGGCACCCTACTGGCTGGACGGTCACTGCATTTCCGCACAGACGGCGCACCGTCTTGGCTATACCGCTGTGGCCGATGCCATCCGCGATGAAGTTGTTTCCTTTCTTGGCCGTCTGCCCGCGCTCGCTGATCTTCTGTTTAACGACCACACACCGTTTGTTTCTGAAAAAACGAAGCAATGGCTTGCAACTCAGCCAGGTAACCAGGCCGCGCCAGTCATACAGGTGAGTAATGAAGATATTCAGGCTGCGCGGTTGTGTTTTGATGAACAGGGGCTGGAAGCCGCCTTACGGTATCTGGATACGTTGCCCGCCGGTGAACCCCGCGACCAGTTTCACCGGCAGTATTTTGGCGCGCAGCTTATGGAAGAGGCGGGGCTGGTACAGCTTGCGCAGCAGCAGTACCGGATGTTGTTCAGGATGGGATTGCAGATGATGGTGGCAGACTGGGAGCCGTCCCTGCTTGAGCAGCTAGAACAAAAATTCACGGCAGAACAATAAAAGAGAACAGGAGTTTTTGTGTTCAGATTACCAACACCCCGACTATTCAGCGGACTCAAATCAGCCCTGCGCCCGGCGATGCCCCGGTTTAAAGTTTCTGCATTCTGGCTGCTGATACTGGCGTGGATTTTCCTGCTGGTATGGATCTGGTGGAAAGGCCCGGCATGGACGCTGGATGAAGAGCAGTGGCTCAAACCACTGGCGAACCGCTGGCTGGCAACGGCGGCGTGGGGGATTATTGCCCTGGTGTGGCTTACCGTCCGGGTAATGAAGCGCCTGCAACAGCTTGAAAAAATGCAAAAGCAACAGCGCGAGGAAGCCGTTGATCCGCTCAGTGTGGAACTGAACGCCCAGCAGCGTTACCTCGACCGCTGGCTGCTGCGCCTGCAACGCCATCTCGACAACCGCCGTTTCCTGTGGCAGTTGCCGTGGTATATGGTCATCGGTCCTGTGGGCAGTGGCAAAACGACACTGCTGCGCGAGGGGTTTCCGTCAGACATTATTTATGCCCCGGAGGGCGCGCACGGCGCAGAACAACGCCTGTACCTCACGCCCCATGTCGGTAAACAGGCGGTGATCTTTGATATCGACGGCACACTCTGCGCTCCCGCTGATGCGGATATCCTGCATCGCCGTCTGTGGGAACATGCCCTCGGCTGGCTGAAGGAAAAGCGCGCGCGCCAGCCGCTGAACGGGATTATTCTGACACTCGATTTACCCGATCTGCTGACCGCAGACAAACGCCGCCGCGAGCATCTGTTACAGACGCTGCGCAGCCGCTTACAGGATATACGCCAGCATCTTCATTGCCAGTTACCGGTTTACGTGGTACTGACCCGGCTTGATTTATTGCAGGGTTTTGCCGCCCTGTTTCAGTCACTGAACAGACAGGATCGCGATGCGATTCTGGGTGTTACGTTCACCCGCCGTGCTCATGAAAATGATGACTGGCGAACAGAGTTGAATGCTTTCTGGCAGACATGGGCGGATCGAATGAATCTGGCGTTGCCGGATCTGATGGTCACCCAGACTCACACCCGCGCGTCTTTATTTAGTTTTTCCCGCCAGATGCAGGGAAGCCGTGAACCGCTGATATCACTGCTGGAGGGTCTGCTTGACGGCGAAAATATGAACGTGATGCTGCGTGGTGTCTATCTCACCTCTTCGCTTCAGCGTGGACAGATGGATGATATATTCACCCAGTCTGCTGCCCGCCAGTACCGACTGGGCAATAACCCACTGGCGTCCTGGCCTCTGGTGGACACCGCGCCTTATTTCACCCGCAGCCTGTTCCCGCAGGCATTACTCGCAGAGCCTAATCTGGCAACAGAGAGCCGCGCCTGGCTGATGCGTTCCCGTCGCCGCCTGACGGTTTTCTCTGCCACAGGCGGCGTGGCGGCACTGCTGCTCATCACCGGCTGGAATCACTATTACAACGGTAACTATCAGTCCGGCATCACCGTGCTTAAGCAGGCCAAAGCCTTTATGGACGTGCCGCCTCCGCAGGGGGAAGATGACTTTGGTAACCTACAACTGCCGCTGCTGAACCCGGTACGCGATGCCACACTGGCCTATGGCGACTGGGGTGACCGCAGCCGCCTGGCCGATATGGGACTGTACCAGGGGCGACGTATCGGGCCTTATGTGGAACAGACCTATCTGCAACTGCTGGAGCAGCGTTACCTGCCCTCGCTGTTTAACGGGCTGGTCAAAGCGATGAACGCCGCACCGCCGGAGAGTGAGGAAAAACTCGCGGTGCTACGCGTGATGCGAATGCTGGAGGACAAAAGCGGACGTAACAATGAGGTGGTGAAGCAGTATATGGCAAAACGCTGGAGCGAAAAATTCCACGGCCAGCGCGATATCCAGGCACAACTGATGTCCCATCTTGACTACGCGCTGGCTCATACTGACTGGCATGCAGAGCGTCAGGCGGACGACGGTGATGCCATCAGCCGCTGGACGCCATATGACAAGCCTGTTGCGACAGCACAGAAAGAACTGAGCAAACTGCCTGTCTACCAGCGGGTTTACCAGAGCCTGAAAACGCGGGCGCTGGGCGTTCTTCCTGCTGACCTCAATCTGCGTGACCAGGTAGGGCCAACCTTTGACCAGGTGTTTACATCTGCCGATGATAACAAACTGGTTGTTCCACAGTTTCTTACCCGTTACGGCCTGCAAAGCTATTTTGTAAAACAGCGCGATGAACTGGTTGAACTGACGGCGATGGATTCCTGGGTACTCAACCTCACCCGCAGCGTGAAATACAGTGACGCCGACCGCGCGGAAATTCAGCGCCAGTTGACCGAGCAGTATATCAGCGACTACACCGCCACCTGGCGGGCCGGGATGGACAATCTCAATATCCGCAATTTTGAGTCCATTGGACAACTGACTGGCACTCTGGAGCAGGTTATCAGCGGCGACCAGCCTTTGCAGCGGGCGCTGACCGTGCTGCGTGACAACACCCAGCCAGGCGTCTTTTCTGAAAAACTCTCTGCAAAAGAGCGGGATGAGGCCCTGGCAGAGCCGGATTACCAGTTACTCACCCGCCTCGGGCATGAATTCGCCCCGGAAAACAGTACCCTGACAGTACAGAAAGACAAAGAAAGCACGATGCAGGCCGTATACCAGCAGCTCACCGAGTTACACCGCTACCTGCTGGCAATCCAGAACGCGCCTGTACCAGGGAAATCGGCGCTGAAAGCCGTGCAGTTAAGGCTTGATCAGAACAGCAGCGATCCAATATTCGCCACCCGCCAGATGGCAAAAACACTGCCTGCTCCGCTCAACCGCTGGGTAGGCAGGCTGGCTGACCGGGCCTGGCATGTGGTGATGGTGGAAGCCGTTCACTATATGGAAGTGGACTGGCGCGACAGCGTGGTGAAACCGTTTAACGAGCAACTGGCAAATAACTATCCGTTTAATCCACGTTCTGCACAGGATGCCTCACTGGATGCCTTCGAACGATTCTTTAAACCGGATGGCATACTGGATACCTTCTACCAGCAGAACCTGAAACTGTTTATCGACAATGATCTGAGCCTGGAAGACGGCGATAACAGCGTCATTATCCGCGAAGATATTATTGCGCAACTGGAAACCGCGCAGAAAATCCGTGACATCTTCTTCAGCAAACAGAACGGTCTGGGAACATCCTTTGCCGTGGAAACGGTATCGCTTTCCGGCAACAAACGCCGCAGCGTACTGAACCTTGACGGCCAGTTAGTCGATTACAGCCAGGGCCGTAACTATACCGCCCATCTGGTCTGGCCTAACAATATGCGCGAAGGCAACGAAAGCAAACTGACGCTGGTTGGTGCCAGCGGCGGCGCACCGCGCAGTATCAGCTTCAGCGGGCCGTGGGCGCAGTTCCGCCTGTTCGGGGCCGGACAACTGACCGGAGTACAGGATGGCAACTTTACCGTGCGCTTTAGCGTGGACGGTGGCGCGATGACCTACCGTGTGCATACCGACACCGAGGATAACCCGTTCAGCGGTGGGTTGTTCAGCCAGTTTGGTCTGTCAGACACACTGTACTGAGGAGGCAGGGATGAATAGTAACGTACTGACACAAACTATCGTTACCGGCAGTGACCCGCGCGGGCTGCCGGAATTCAGCGCCATCCGCGAGGAAATAAACAAAGCCAGCCACCCGTCACAGCCTGAGCTGAACTGGAAACTGGTGGAGTCGCTGGCGCTGGCGATTTTTAAAGCTAACGGTGTGGATTTACACACCGCCACCTACTATACGCTTGCACGGACACGGACACAGGGACTGGCGGGCTTTTGCGAAGGTGCGGAACTGCTGGCGGCAATGGTAAGCCACGACTGGGATAAGTTCTGGCCGCAGGGCGGCCCGGCGCGTACTGAAATGCTGGACTGGTTTAACTCCCGAACCGGCAATATTCTGCGTCAGCAAATCTCCTTTGCGGAATCCGACCTACCACTGATCTACCGCACGGAGCGGGCATTGCAGCTTATCTGCGACAAACTCCAGCAGGTAGAGCTGAAGCGCGTTCCGCGCGTGGAGAATCTGCTCTATTTTATGCAGAACACGCGTAAACGGCTTGAACCCCAGCCGAAGAGTAACGCCGAGAACACCTCACAGACCACGGTCAGAACGCTGATTTATGCACCGGAAACAATGGCTTCCTCCACGCCAGAAGCAGTAGTGCCTCCCCTGCCCGACCTGCCTGAGATGAAAGTGGAAGTGCGCAGTCTGTCAGAAAATCCCCCACAGGCCAGTGTGATGAAGCAAGGCAGTACGGTAAGAGGGTTTATCGCAGGGATCGTCTGTTCAGTGGCTGTCGCCTCAGCATTGTGGTGGTGGCAGGTCTATCCGGTGCAGCAGCAACTGTTACAGGTTAACGACACCGCGCAGGGCGCAGCAACGGTGTGGATGGCCTCACCTGAACTCGAAAACTATGAGCGCAGGTTGCAACAGCTTCTTGGCGTCTCCCCGGTACAACCGCTGGAAACCGGAATGCAGATGATGCGTGTTGCCGACAGTCGCTGGCCGGAAAGCCTGCAACAGCAACAGGCCTCGACACAATGGAATGAGGCACTCAAAACCCGCGCACAGAGTAGCCCGCAGTTGCGTGGCTGGTTGCAGACCCGCCAGGACTTACATGCTTTTGCAGATCTCGTGATGCAGCGCGAGAAAGAGGGACTAACCCTTTCCTATATCAAAAATGTCATCTGGCAGGCGGAGCGGGGACTGGGGCAGGAAACACCCCTGGAATCCCTGCTGACGCAGTACCAGGATGCCCGTGCACAGAAGCAGAATACAGATGCGCTGGAAAAACAAATTAATGAGCGACTCGAAGGCGTGTTAAGCCGCTGGCTGCTGCTGAAGAATAACGTCATGGCAGAGGCGGCAACCGGGACCACGACCGGAAAATAATTATTTAGTTAAAGGAGATTATCATGGCAAATATGAGTTATTTATCTTTGAGTGGGGAGACACAAGGGCTGATTTCAGCGGGTTGCTCAACGCTTGACTCTGTCGGAAACAAAGCGCAGTTAGAGCATAAAGATCAGATCATGGTTTATGCGCTAATGCACTCCATCTCAAGAAGTCAGAATGTCAATCATCATGAACTGGTCATCACCAAGCCTGTTGATAAATCCTCACCGTTGCTGGCAAAAGCACTTAGTGACAATGAAAAAATGACAGCGTGTGAATTTATACTCTACCGAACCAGTAAAGAGGGCATTAACCAGCCTTACTATAAAATAAATCTGTCAAAAGCCAGGATATCAAGTATTGATTTTGTCACACCTCATGCTGTTCTGGAAAAAGAACTGGAGCCACAGGAGAGAATTGCCTTTATTTATGAAGATATTTCCTGGGAGCATACGTTAGCCAGGACGAATGCAATGAGTAAATGGCAGGATCGTGTACAGTAACATACTGTAATAACATAATAACTTACTATTACGGAGAGATAAATGGCTGGTTTAAGGAATAATAACAACACACAGAATGCACAGTGGGCTGATTATGTGGGTGACATTCTTCGGGGGTCTCAGCCGATAAACCAGCTAGTACCTCAGCACCCTTATCTTAACGACATCCCACTCATTGATGAGTTAAGGCGTCAGAACACTCATCATGTTATTCTTTTGACATTTGATGTTGCAAAAAAAATACTCAACCCAATAACATCATTTGATTACATTCATTTTATCACTACACATCCTTCAGGTATAAAAGATACACTAGCCTGGTTAGTTAACGCGGGTAAATTAATGACTGAGTTTGATGAAAATGGGAAAATTATATTTAACCTTAATACCTTAAAGTATACAAAAGCAAGTTACTTTGAAATACTTGGAGAGAAATATATAAAAATCACAACATCCAGCCTTTGGCTTTTAGAAAAGCTCGGTAAATATATTTTCTCTTCACGAGCGCCTCAAGTTCTGGAGCTCGCTATTGGCTGGCGAGGAGCTTTATCTGAATCAATAAAAGGAGTTAAGTTCTGTATCTGGTTTTCAGTAGCCTGGAGAACCATAGAATTTATTATGAGTTCAGAGCGAGATCTGGTTAATTTTCTTGGTGATTTTTCAATGGATGTGGCCAAAGCAGTGATTGCAGGCGGTGTTGCAACCGCTATTGGAAGCCTGGCTTCTTTTGCCTGTCTTAGTTTTGGCCTTCCAGTAATTCTTGTAGGAGGATCAATTTTACTTACAGGGATAGTGTGTACAGTTGTTTTAAATGAAATCGATGCTCAATACCATTTATCAGAAAAATTAAAAGATGCACTTAGAGATGGACTAAAACAGCAACAGGAACTTGATAAATGGAAAAGGGAAAACATGACTCCATTTATGTATGTTCTTAACACCCCCCCCGTGATATGAGGATTAACTATGTGTTTACATGTTAAATTGAAAGAGTTTCTTTCGATGTTTTTTATAGCCATGTTATTTTTCCCTGCATTCAATGCTTCTTTGTTTTTTACCGGAATTAAACCTCTATACTCAATAATAAAAGGCTCCACGGAAATATTTTATGATTGGAGAATGTTGATTCTATTCTTCGGTTTCATATCGTTTTCCTTGTTAAATATTCATGTAATTTTACTAACGATAATAAAATCATTCTTAATAAAAAAAACAAAGGTAATCAATTTCGCCACAAACATAACAATACAGCTAACTCTTATATTTTTACTAATAGCTATCGTAATAGCACCTTTAATAGCTCCTTTTGTCACAGGATATGTCAATGCTAATTATCACCTCTGCGGTAATAACACGGGGATTTTCCCAGGAGCAATCTATATTAAAAATGGCATGGAATGTAATAATGATTATATTTCTCACAAGGAAGATTAAGCAGTTAAATATTATAAAACAAACAGTTTTTAACTCCGGATTCCATGTCCTTTTTTGCACTGTCTTTGTCAGGAAAAAATTTCTTATGCAAAGAATTTTGTATTATTGCCGCCAGAAATCCCTGCCGGCAGATATAATTTATTATTGATAGCGGTTAACCAAATCTTTTACCATCGCTTTATAGGTCTTTTGCTTAAGTTGCATGATTTGCTGCTCTGTCATATCAGTCGTACTGGCTTCATTCTTGCCGGGCAATGGTGGAAGCACTTTATATTCATAATTCATCGGCGACCAGGCAGCCCACTCACCTGTAGCTACATCCACCAGCGTGAATCGCACCAGATAGCGCAGTGAGATTGTGTTAGTCAGTTTTTCATTTTTATAATCGGACCATACTGTTGATTTCAGCGCAGAGTCATATTTTCCTGTCTGCAACGTATCATGGTAAACAATAATCGCTTTCTGATGCCCTTTCGCAGCCACAAAACGCAATGCCTGCATCCAGTTCATATTTTCAGCACTGGCAACATCCTCGTTCTCATTTTTATCTTTATTTTTGTTACAAGTCAGAGGCTTTTGCCTGTCCGGGATACCAGAGAATGTGGAAACAGTATAATATTTTCTCATCTCCTCCTGCATAATGGTTTCCGGTGCGCGACTGCCAGACTGGACAAGTATTACGGGAGAATTGAGAGGCACACGAAACTCATCTCCTTCAAGCGCAGCCTGAATATCCTCCTCGGATACAGCCAGAGTGGTTTCATTACCGAATAAATCTTTGTCTGTCAGTTGCGGGGGAATGTTTTTATTAATATTACTTTGTGTAACCTGAGCTTTTTTCTTTTTTTCATCAATAGAAGATTGAGAGGCACATCCTGCAAGCAGCGAGAATAATACACATATGCAACAAACCTTTTTTGAATTCATAATCGGACACTCCCTCGCCTGTCATAATGATTAGAATATTTAGCACTGATAACGGACTCTAATTATATACCCCACTTAAATAATAACAAACAAAATCAACATGAAATATACATTCATTTAATCAATATAAAATTATTCTCTAAAAATATATTTAAGTTGAATGGTTCTATATCATTATTGAATTTTAATAAATGAGACAACAAGAGAGAGTTACACACTTACGCCAGAGTAAAATCATTGAACAGAGAAATTGCGGGATTTAAATGCAAAAAAACCGCAAAATTAAAAATCTTGCGGTTCTCTGAACTCATTTTCATGAGTGAATTTGGCGGAACGGACGGGACTCGAACCCGCGACCCCCTGCGTGACAGGCAGGTATTCTAACCGACTGAACTACCGCTCCGCGTAGTGTTCCGTTGGGAACGAGGAAAATATTACGGATTGCCTCACCCTTCGTCAATGGTTTTTCTCATCTTTTGAATCGTTTGCTGCAAAAATCGCCCAAGTCGCTATTTTTATCGCCTTTCACAGATAATTACGCCCGCCAGAGGCAGCTTCCGCCCTTCTTCTGCACCAGATCGAGACGGGCCTCATGCGCTGCAAGTTCTTCATCTGTCGCAAAAACAACGCGTAACTTACTTGCCTGACGCACAATGCGCTGAATTGTTGCTTCACCTTGTTGCTGTTGTGTCTCTCCCTCCATCGCAAAAGCCATCGACGTTTGACCACCGGTCATCGCCAGATAAACTTCCGCAAGGATCTGGGCATCGAGTAATGCCCCGTGCAGCGTTCGTTTACTGTTATCTATTTCGTAGCGGGCACATAACGCATCGAGGCTGTTGCGCTTACCGGGAAACATTTTCCTCGCCACCGCAAGGCTATCGGTGACCTTACAGAAGGTATTGGTCTTCGGAATATCGCGCTTAAGCAACGAAAACTCATAGTCCATAAAGCCGATATCGAACGCTGCATTATGGATAACCAGCTCCGCGCCGCGAATATAGTCCATGAACTCATCGGCTACTTCGGCAAACGTAGGCTTATCGAGCAAAAACTCATCGGCAATACCATGTACGCCAAAGGCTTCCGGATCCACCAGCCGATCGGGTTTGAGATAAACATGGAAGTTATTGCCCGTCAGGCGACGGTTCACCACTTCAACGGCACCAATCTCAATGATCTTGTGGCCTTCATAGTGCGCACCAATCTGGTTCATACCGGTGGTTTCGGTATCGAGAACGATCTGGCGTGTAATTGCAGTGCTCATAGCGGTCATTTATGTCAGACTTGTCGTTTTACAGTTCGATTCAATTACAGGAAGTCTACCAGAGATGCTTAAACAGGTAGAAATTTTCACCGATGGTTCGTGTCTGGGTAATCCTGGACCTGGGGGTTACGGCGCTATTTTACGCTATCGCGGACGCGAGAAAACCTTTAGCGCAGGCTACACCCGCACCACCAACAACCGTATGGAGTTGATGGCCGCTATTGTCGCGCTGGAGGCGTTAAAAGAACATTGCGAAGTCATTTTGAGTACCGACAGCCAGTATGTCCGCCAGGGTATCACTCAGTGGATCCATAACTGGAAAAAACGTGGCTGGAAAACAGCAGACAAAAAACCAGTAAAAAATGTCGATCTCTGGCAACGTCTTGATGCCGCGCTGGGTCAGCATCAAATCAAATGGGAATGGGTTAAAGGCCATGCCGGTCATCCAGAAAACGAACGTTGCGATGAACTGGCTCGTGCCGCAGCGATGAATCCCACACTGGAAGATACGGGCTATCAAGTCGAAGTTTAAGCCTGTGGTTGACGACATTGCCGGGTGGCACCAACCGCCTGGCGAATTCGTGGCTTGTTTTTACTCTGTTTCATCGGATTTAGCGTTAAAGGAATAGTCCGTTTCCGGGCAACGATAAGTTGTAAACAGCCAAGCGCAGGAATATGCGCATTTAATAGTTTTCCACCATGTTTGTTCCACGGGAGAACGTGGAAACGGCTGGCGTGTAACACTTCAAAATTCAACAAAGAGAGCCAGTCCAGTTGCCGCATCAGAGTAAACATCCGGCTGTTATAGGGCGATGTTTTTCGCAATACCGGCACAAGTTTGCGTAATCCCATTAAACTGATGGGATTGAAGCCGCTAATGACCAACCAGCCATCATCAATCAATACCCGATCGGCTTCACGTAATAATCGATGCGGATCGGTGCACCACGGCAATGTATGTGCCAGTAGACAAACATCAACGGATTTATCGGCAAAAGGAAGATGAAGTGGGTCCGCCTGCACCTGGACGGGCATTCCTTGCGCAGAAACATTCACTTGATGAGAAACCGCGCACGCTTCGCAATTGATTTCTGCGCTTAAATTGCCAATCTTAAGCAGATGAAAACCATACATTTTAGTGAACCACGGGTTGAGCTGGCGCTCCAGCGCTTTGCGATAAAGCTCTCCCCAGGGCAAATCGCCCCAGCAATCAGGAGCCACGACAGTTTGAGGGACTCTTGCCGGTTTCATCACAACCTTCCGTTTCACACTGAGAGGTAATCTATGAATCTTAACAGTATTCCCGCCTTTGATGACAATTACATCTGGGTTTTGAATGATGAAGCAGGTCGCTGCTTGATTGTCGATCCCGGAGACGCAGAGCCAGTATTAAACGCCATTACCGCCAATAACTGGCAACCGGAGGCCATATTTCTCACCCACCATCACCACGATCACGTTGGCGGCGTAAAAGAACTGGTGAAAAAGTTTCCGCAAATTGTGGTGTATGGTCCACAAGAGACACAAGATAAGGGAACAACACAGGTAGTCAAAGATGGCGAAACTGCCTTCGTTTTGGGGCATGAATTTAGTGTAATTGCCACACCGGGTCACACTTTAGGACATATCTGTTACTTCAGTAAACCTTATCTATTTTGCGGCGACACGCTGTTTTCTGGTGGGTGTGGTCGGTTGTTTGAAGGGACACCATTACAAATGTATCAATCACTTAAAAAGTTAAGTGCGTTACCTGACGATACATTGGTATGTTGTGCTCATGAATATACCTTATCAAATATGAAGTTTGCTTTGAGTATTCTTCCGCACGATTTGTCCATAAATGATTATTATCGTAAAGTTAAGGAGTTACGGGCAAAAAATCAAATAACACTACCCGTAATTCTGAAAAATGAGCGGCAAATTAATGTTTTTTTAAGAACGGAAGATATTGATTTAATTAATGTAATTAATGAAGAAACATTATTGCAACAACCTGAAGAGCGTTTTGCATGGTTAAGGTCAAAGAAAGATAGGTTCTGATAAAACTTTCTTGTCATCGGCTCCGTTCGCCGTTATGATCGGTCGTCTTTTAAGCAACTATTGACACACACATGAAGGCAAAAGCGATATTACTCGCCTCTGTCCTGCTCGTAGGTTGCCAGAGTACCGGCAACGTTCAACAGCACGCACAGAGCCTTTCTGCAGCTGGTCAAGGGGAAGCAGCAAAGTTTACAAGTCAGGCACGATGGATGGACGATGGGACGTCTATCGCGCCAGATGGTGACTTGTGGGCTTTCATTGGCGACGAGCTAAAGATGGGAATTCCGGAAAACGACCGGATTCGCGAACAGAAACAGAAATATTTACGCAATAAGAGCTATCTCCACGATGTAACTTTACGGGCAGAGCCGTATATGTACTGGATAGCCGGGCAAGTTAAAAAACGTAACATGCCTATGGAACTGGTACTACTACCCATAGTGGAGAGCGCTTTTGATCCTCACGCGACGTCTGGCGCCAATGCCGCAGGTATTTGGCAGATCATTCCGAGCACGGGGCGCAATTATGGTTTGAAACAGACCCGCAATTATGACGCGCGTCGCGATGTTGTTGCTTCAACAACTGCCGCGCTGAACATGATGCAGCGTCTGAACAAGATGTTTGACGGCGACTGGCTTCTGACCGTAGCGGCTTATAACAGCGGCGAAGGTCGGGTCATGAAGGCAATTAAAACGAACAAAGCGCGTGGGAAATCCACGGACTTCTGGTCGTTACCGTTGCCGCAGGAAACGAAGCAGTACGTGCCTAAAATGCTGGCATTGAGTGATATTCTCAAAAACAGCAAGCGTTATGGTGTACGTCTGCCAACGACTGATGAAAGCCGTGCTCTGGCGCGTGTGCACCTGAGCAGCCCGGTTGAAATGGCGAAGGTTGCTGATATGGCGGGGATTTCCGTCAGCAAGCTGAAGACATTCAACGCTGGCGTGAAAGGCTCCACGCTGGGCGCAAGTGGTCCGCAGTACGTGATGGTGCCAAAGAAGCATGCAGATCAACTGCGTGAGTCTCTGGCTTCGGGCGAAATTGCTGCTGTACAGTCGACGCTGGTTGCCGACAATACGCCGCTTAACAGCCGTGTTTACACCGTACGCTCTGGCGACACGCTTTCAAGTATCGCTTCACGTCTCGGCGTTAGCACTAAAGATTTGCAGCAGTGGAACAAACTGCGCGGATCTAAGCTGAAGCCAGGCCAAAGCTTGACGATTGGCGCAGGTATTAGCGCACAGCGGTTGGCAAACAACAGCGATACCATTACTTATCGTGTGCGCAAAGGCGATTCGCTTTCAAGCATTGCTAAACGCCACGGCGTGAACATCAAAGATGTGATGCGCTGGAACAGCGATACTGCGAATCTGCAACCAGGCGATAAGCTGACGTTGTTTGTGAAAAACAACAACATGCCAGATTCCTGACAAACCAGATAATAAAAGGCACCGATTCCCCCGGTGCCTTTTTTATTTATGCCGCTTTATGTGCTTCTACCATGATGATATCACTGGTGAAAGAGCCATCATTCTGCAAGGCAAAATACGTTTTCACCTCTGTCGATGCGCTCTGTTGGTAAATGCGAATAGCGTCTACTAACGCTTCTGGCGTACGCATTCTCTCGACCCATGAAGAAAATTCCAGCGGTAACTTATCTGTAATTAAATTATCAACTATCAGATTGGCTTCATTGATTAACGTCAACCACTCACCGCTGGCGTAGTTTCGTACGTGAGAGGTATCGCGTAATGCTTCTACCGTCTGTAACCAGATGTCGCGCACTGGGTGGCCCGGAGACATTACGTCCATCACAATCAGCCTACCGCCAGGTTTCAATATCCTATTCACTTCACGCAGTGCTGCACCAACATCATGCCAGTGATGGGCAGAATAACGGCTGATAACAATATCAAATGCGTTATCGGCAAATGGCAGACTTTCGGCATAACCCTGGCGGGTGGTGATATTTTTCAGTTGCCGGGCTTCGGCAGCTTGTGCCACGACATCCAGCATTTGGGCAGATAAGTCATACGCCACCACCGCGCTCACGTTTTGCGCAGCAACAAAGCTGGCATGCCCTGCTCCGCAGCCCATATCAAGTACACTTGCATCAGGATAATCAGCCAGACGCACCGCCAGGCGCTGTAAATCTCGCCCGGATGCATGTACGGTACTGGTCAGATATTCGCTGGCTTGAGAGCTAAACTGCTTTTCTACGTGGTCATGGTGGGATTGTGTTGTCATTGCGCTGTCCTTTTGTTGTTTGAGTATAAAAGGGCAGCGCCAAACGTTGGTCTGCCCTGTGGCAGACCTGACATACCTTATTTATCAGGCTTGCCGGGACTGAATTCAACGAGTAGCGGATTGTGATCGGAAGCGCGCGTAACCAATACAGAAGCTTCGCTGACGTTCAGACCACGGTAGAAAACAAAATCGAGCGGGCGACCAAACGCCCGACGGCGCTGATCGTCGGTAAAACGCACCTGGCGCAGCGACATTTCCCGCGCAAAGCGATATAACGCGTTCATCCTTCTACGGCTCCAGGCATTGAAATCTCCCGCCATAATGACCGGGCCACTGTGGTGAGCTATCTGATCACCAATAGGAAGTAACTGCTTACTATAGACATCCACGCCCAGACTGAAGTTGACGGCGTGTATATTAACCACCATCAACAGGCGGGTGTCAGGTAATGGATAGACCGTCACCAGTGCCGACTTCGCCAGACGCAAAATAGGTTCTCGTTCACGTAACGGGCAGCAATACACTGGATGCGCCGCCGAAAGGGTCATTACACCGGAAGGATGTTGTGGCAGCACGAAAGCGGGTACCTGATCGGCGGCAAGATAGTTAGCGGTCGCAAACTGTACTAACTCTGGCGTTGTCTGCGCTTCCTGCAATAACACCAGATGTGCATCTTTGCCGTAGTTCTTTAATACCGACAACCATTCAGCGCGTTGCTGTTTGTATATGTTCCACACCAGGATCCGAATACGCTCTTCGGTACTTAACGGTTCTCCAGGTGGTAATGCCTGGCCGATGCTCGCAAAAGACCCCGGCGGTAAGATCCTTTCCGCAGGTTGTCCGGCAACATAGCGCATGGCATAGGTGTTTTTTCGCACTTTTGACTTTGAAACCTCTATTACGTCAACCCTTCCGCACTCGGGAGGGTTCTACTGTTATAGGGATTTTAGCTCACTCTTTCAACGAGCAATTGTATATTGTTATGTAAGCAAGTGCTTACACCGGTCAGAAATTTGCTCATTATTGAGAACATTAAATCGGATGACATATCACGCATCCTGATGGTTTAATGACAAATAAATTCAAAATATCTCATCTATTTTGCAACAGGAGCAAAAATGAAAGCCACGTCGGAAGAACTCGCCATTTTTGTTTCGGTCGTCGAAAGCGGCAGCTTTAGCCGGGCAGCGGAACAATTAGGGCAAGCAAACTCAGCGGTAAGCCGGGCGGTGAAAAAGCTGGAGATGAAACTTGGCGTTAGCCTGCTTAATCGGACCACGCGGCAACTTAGCCTGACGGAAGAAGGCGAGCGTTATTTTCGTCGCGTACAGTCAATTTTGCAGGAGATGGCAGCGGCAGAATCAGAAATTATGGAGACGCGTAATACACCGCGTGGACTGTTACGCATCGATGCCGCAACTCCAGTGGTGCTGCACTTTCTGATGCCGTTAATTAAGCCTTTCCGTGAACGCTATCCGGAAGTTACTTTATCGCTAGTCTCCTCCGAAACGATTATTAATTTGATCGAAAGAAAAGTGGATGTCGCGATACGCGCTGGTACGTTAACGGATTCCAGCTTACGTGCCAGGCCGTTATTTAACAGTTATCGAAAAATTATCGCCTCCCCCGATTATATTTCCCGCTACGGGAAGCCAGAAACGATCGACGATTTAAAGCAACATGTTTGCCTGGGATTCACTGAACCCGCTTCCCTCAATACCTGGCCGATAGCCTGTAGTGATGGACAATTACATGAGGTAAAGTACGGTTTGTCATCCAATAGTGGGGAAACACTGAAACAGCTTTGCCTGAGTGGCAACGGGATTGCGTGTTTGTCCGACTATATGATCGACAGAGAAATCGCTCGCGGAGAATTGGTGGAGTTAATGGCAGACAAAGTGTTGCCAGTGGAAATGCCATTCAGTGCAGTCTATTACAGCGACCGTGCGGTAAGTACGCGCATCCGGGCTTTTATCGATTTCCTTAGCGAGCATGTAAAAACAGCTCCCAGAGGAGCTGTCAGAGAGGCTTAATCCCATTCAGGAGCCAGACCTTCCGGGCTAACCAGGCGGTCGTTGCAATCCAGTGCGGCGATCGCTTTTTTATCTTCGGCATCAAGCTGTAAATTTTGTGCCTTAAGATTACTCTCCAGGTTTTCACGTCTAGTAGAAGAAGGAATTACCGAGTAACCTTCCCCCATAGCCCACGCCAGAATCACTTGTGCCGGAGTCGCATTGTGTTTAGCTGCGATACGAGCAATAACCTCATTTTTCAGTGCCTTACCATAAGCCAGCGTCATATAGGAAGTAATATGGATGCCGTGCTGTTTAGCCCAATCAACCACTTTACGATTTTGCAGATAAGGAGAGAGTTCAATCTGGTTAGTAGCGATGTTTTCAGCGCCAACAGCAGCAATCGCTTTTTCCATCAATGGGATCGTGAAGTTGGAAATACCGATCTCACGCGTCAGACCTTGTTTTTTCGCTTCCAGCAGCGCCTGCATAAACTCTTCAACAGAGACTTCATCGTTTGGTGACGGCCAGTGGATTAGCGTCAGATCAACATAATCGGTACGCAATTTTTGCAGGCTCTCTTTCAGACTTGGGGTCAATTTCTCTTTGCTGAGATTTTCAATCCAGATTTTAGTGGTGATGTAGAGTTCATTACGTGGCACGCCACTTTCTGCAATCGCCTGACCTACTGCGGCTTCGTTATCATAGATTTGTGCGGTATCAATTGCGCGATAACCAAGTTCAAGCGCCGTTTTCACAGATGAAATAACAACGTCGTCTTTCAGACGAAAAGTACCTAAACCAAATGCAGGGATAGCCATAATATGCCTCTTTTAATGCTATGTTCGTTAACTGAGATGATTATGGACTTTAGACTGTTGCGGAAAAAGGGCATAAAATGCAGAGGATTTTTGCAATTATGGCAACAATAAACATACAGACGAAAAAAAACCTCGAGCGTTAACTCGAGGCTTCTTAATAAGTGGCGGAACGGACGGGACTCGAACCCGCGACCCCCTGCGTGACAGGCAGGTATTCTAACCGACTGAACTACCGCTC